>CAJXKU010000045.1 GCA_913055945.1 uncultured Lentisphaerota bacterium
ATCTGAAGGTTTGTAGTACCGCCTTTAGGCGGTCTGCTGAATTCTTAAAGGCGGCGAGTCTCATACTGGGGTGTCCGATGGCTGCACCGGCGGTCAGCCTCGTATGAGAACTGCGTGTCAAGCTGCGTTTAGGAACTGCGTCAGCGCGTCGTTAACATCCAGGATGTACTTGTCCCGCTGGACGCAGTCCCTCGTATGAGACTCCGCGAAAATTTTAACTCTGCAATCTGGGGTTATTCTCCGGTTATTGGTGTCAGCGCCGTGTTTTTGGTTTCTTCGTGTATGTTATAGTCAGTACTGTCGTAGAAGCCGGGTTATAGTTTTTTGTTACGTCAACGGCCGCCGGGACGGCATTCGCGACAGCGGGTACAATTTTCATTCGGAAACAGCACAGGAACCAGTTATTGATATGGCAGAGCGTAATTCCGACAAGTCTTTTGATCCACAACAGGGGGTTATGAAGGACCTGGAATATCATAAACGGCTGCTTATTGCTGGAGGTTGTGCTGCGCTCGCGGTCCTGATTCTGCTTATGGTGGTGCTCAGCACTGGTGAACAGAAGGACCGAAAGCCCAGCTACGAGCCTGAGGCGCAGAAACTCAATACAGCCGGGAAGGTTATGGGGCACTTCCTGAGAAAACAACGGGACGACAGCCGC
Source organism: uncultured Lentisphaerota bacterium (assembly GCA_913055945.1). Taxonomy (GTDB): domain Bacteria; phylum Verrucomicrobiota; class Lentisphaeria; order Oligosphaerales; family CAJXKU01; genus CAJXKU01. The sequence goes on from CAJXKU010000045.1 coordinate 659, forward strand.
GTCCTTTTAATTACCCGCCCGGAAAGAAGTCATGCCTTTCATAAGAAGGTGATTCGCGCCGCAGAGGAGGGACTTGAATCCGGCCTCAAAGATACAGGGAGTGTTGAAGCTGTCGAGGGGGTCCGATTTACCCGGGAAAGAGCTGAGCGGCTTGCTGCGGAGCTGGGCAGAACAGTAGAAAACATAGATAAGTGGCTCCCGCCGCTTGCACACTGGTACACGCCGGATGTTCTCTACGGTGTGGTCCAACGTCATCCGGAGTGTAATGTGGTGGTGTCCATGGTCGGTATCCCTTATAGAAACAGTGACGAGGTTGAAGAAGTTGAACGCCTGTTTTCGTTCGAAAACAGTCCGCCGCTCCTTGTTCTGCACGGCCCCGTGCCTTCGCCGCAGATGGGGGTGCGTTCGCTTTTCAAGTCGGGAACCCTTATGGCTGCGGTTGTGCGGCAAAACTGTCTGGGGTACGATTACAACAGACTGGATAAACCTGCATTGCTGAGCCGATTTGAAGAAAACCATACGATGATGACAGCTGAAAACCTTAATAAAGTCGTGCAGCGCTGTGGTGGGGTGTTCGAAGCAAGCAGAATCCTCGACGAGTAAACGGAGTACGCGGTAATGATCAGATCCCGACGCAATTCAGTGAAAAGATGTCTCGTTTCCGTTGGAAAAGGGGCTGTTTCCCGGACGGCGTCTTCGCGCTTTACGCTGGTGGAACTGCTGGTGGTGATTGCGATTATAGCCATCCTGGCCGCCATGCTTCTGCCTGCCCTCCAGCAGGCTCGGGAGAAAGCACATGATGCGAGCTGTAAGAGCCAATTGAAGCAGATTATGACGGCGGTGGAGATGTATCAGCAGGATTCGGATGGAGAGCTTCCTGCCATAAGCGGCCCGCTGTTTGTGGAAAAGTACAACGAGTACTTGGATACGGGAAAGGGATACTGGCTTTGTCCTGCCGGCGACCCTGACCCTTCGTCAATCGGCACGCCAACAGGTATGGTTCTGCATTATGGGATTAATCATTATCATTACGGCGTCGGAGGTACAGTGGACCCGGAGTACCTGAGTACACTCAGCGGGGTTAATGTTAAGCGGCTGGCCGATCCATCCTCCACTATATATCTGGCGGATGCAGATCCGGCCAGTTCTCCTCATAATATCGGCGGCGCCCAGGATGGGTATTCGGATGCGGATCACTGGCCTCTGACGAGCCTTGCCGAGTCACGGCATTCCGGTTTCTACAACGTGGGAATGCTGGACAGCTCCGTGAAGCAATTCCGCGGTGAGGAATTACTCCACAGGACCTGGGGGACGAAAAAGCGATAGTACAGTGGTATATTTCTCGCTCTACAGCCTTCCGATTCCGGCAGAGATGCACAGTTTCTGTGGTAAGGTACCCGGCGCGCAGGTTACCCGTCAAAAACAGACATAAACGTAAGGATCACTGAACATGGCATTGTTGATTAACGGCGAAAAAATCGAAGAATCGATCATCCAGGGCGAGATGCAGCGTGCGAGTCAAGGGCAGCAGCAGTTGGGACTGAGCGGAATGAGTGCCAAAGAGGCTGCATCTAAACTCAGGCAGGTTGCCACGGACAGAATTACCGAGCAAGTGTTGATATCTCAACAGGTGGAAGCTGAACAGCCGGAAGTTACAGACCAGGAAGTAGAAGACGAATTCAACAAAACCGCTGCGCTCTATGGCGGGCAGTCTGCTTTCCTGAGTCGTAACAACTTGACTGAAGACGATCTTCCGAAATTACGGGAGCGTATCCGGCACTATCTCCAGACGAACAAACTGCTGGAACAGAACAGCGGGATCACGGAGCCGGAAGAAGAAGAGTTGAAGACGTTTTTTCAGGAGAACAAAGATCGGTATCGGGAGTCGGAGCAGGTTCGGGTCTCTCATATCGTCAAAAAGCCTTCAGGGAACAATAAGGACGAAGTATACAACGAATTATGTGACGTTCGCAGGAAAATTGTCGACGAAGGATCGGATTTTGGCGAAATGGCCGACAACCACTCCGAATGTACGGATGAGCCCAAAGGCGATTTGGGGTATTTCGGACACGGGAAAATGGTGGAATCTTTCGAGACGGTTGTGTTTTCAATGAATGAAGGTGAAGTCAGTCCGGTGTTCCTCACGGAGTTCGGTTACCATATTGCTAAGCTTACAGGCTACAAGGGAGAAACGTCGGCGGAATTTGAAGACGTTAGAGATCAGGTACTTAAAGATTTGCGGGAAAAGCGTCAGAGTGAGGCCAGAAGAGCGTATATAAAAAGCCTGCGCGAAAACGCTGTTATTGAAGAAACCGACGAAGACGATACCGCCGAGAATCAATCTTCCCAGTCCGGCTCAGGCTCGGGGAACAAAAAATCGAAGAAGTGATCTGATTTCAGGCGGAAAGCTGGGGTGTATGACACTGCAACGCCTCCATTCTCCGTTACTGCGTGGCCTCTATGAGCCTTTGCAGCTTTTCTTCGGCTGCGCCTGAATTGATTGATTCCCGAGCTTTCTCCAGGCCGTCCTCTATGCCGTCTGCTGCATCTCCGGCGGCAATGGCCGCAGCGGCATTCATCAATACAATCTGAGTTGCTCCGTCCTTATTTTCGCCGCTCAGAACCTGCCGCAGAAGGGTGGCGTTGTATGACGGGTCTCCGCCGGCGTAATCGGCCGGGTCTGCAAATCCGCCCAGCAGCATTTCAGGAGAGATGTCGTAAGTGGTGACGCGACCCTGGTTGAGTTCGCTGACGCGTGTCAAGTCAGCGGCCGAAATTTCGTCGAGACCGTCATGGCCATGAACGATGTATGCCCGATGTGCGTGCAGGTCCCTGAGCACATAGGCAAACGTTTCGGTAAGCTCCGGGGAAAAAACACCTAATACCTGGCCTGTCGCTCCGGCGGGGTTCGTCAAAGGGCCCAGCATATTGAATATGGTGCGTATGCCCAGTTCGCGCCGTGAGGAGGCGACGTTTTTCATCGCCGGGTGCATGCGGGGGGCAAACAGGAAACCGATGCCGTGTTCCTGGATGCATTCTTCGATAACGTCCGCCTCAGCTTCGATGTTGACGCCGAGTTGTGCAAGAACGTCGGCTGAGCCGCATACGCTGGAAACAGCCCGATTGCCGTGTTTGGCGACGGTTACCCCGGCGCCCGCTGTCACAAACGCAGTGGCTGTGGAGATATTGAAGGTGTCGGCGCCGTCGCCGCCGGTTCCGCATGTGTCTACAACGGAGCGAAAGCCGGCGTCGATGAAGGTCGCATGCTGGCGCATTGAGGAAGCTGCGCCCGCCAGTTCCTGGACTGTTTCTCCTTTCATGCGGAGAGCGGCCAAAAAGGCGCCTTTCTGCGCATCCGTGGCCTCGCCCTCCATCAGCGAGTCCATTGTCCGGCGCATTTCCTCGGTCGGGAGATCTTCACGTTCAACGAGCTTGGATAGGATTTGTTCAATCATCATTGATCGTCCGTATGTTGAAGAATCGTACGTGGTTTGTAACGGCTTATGATCTTTTAATGCCGCTCAGTTTCAGGAAATTGCCCAGAATGCGTTTTCCCGAAGGGGTCAATATCGACTCCGGGTGGAACTGTATGCCTACGCAGGTGCTCTTGTTGTGCCGTAGCCCCATAACTTCACCATCATCCGCATGGGCCGTGATCTGTAGACATGCCGGGATGTGGTCTTTTTCGGCGGCGAGTGAATGGTAGCGGATTGCCGGGAATGGTGATTTAATGCCTGAAAAAATACCTTCCCCGTCATGCTCGATCTGGGACACTTTGCCGTGCATCAGCCTCGTCGCTTGAGTGATATCGCCGCCGAAGGCGGTAACAATACTTTGAAGCCCCAGACAAACCCCGAGGATAGGCAAGTCCGTATGCATCTCCTGAATCAGCGGCACGGACATGCCGGCCTGTTCAGGGGTGCATGGGCCGGGCGAGATAACCAGAGCTTCGGGGTGCAGGTCCCGTGCCTGCTGTACAGTAATACGGTCGTTGCGGTATACCTGCACCTCCTGGCCAAGCATCTGGAAATATTGGACCAGATTGTAGGTGAATGAGTCGTAGTTGTCGATCATGAGAATCATGGCCGGAAGGTCCTCATTTTAAGGCGTTGAGATCCAGGTTGTTTGCAGCGAGCTTTAATGCCTTTACCATTCCCTGCGCTTTGTTGATCGTTTCCTGGTATTCGCTTTCGGGGTCGGAGTCAGCGACGATGCCTGCGCCGGCTTGTACGGACAGTGTCCCGTCGTCCAGAAGGATGGTGCGGATCGTTATAGCAGTGTCCATATTTCCGTCATAGCCGATGTACCCCACGGCACCGCCGTAAGGGCCGCGGCTTTCGGGTTCAAGTTCGTGGATAATCTCCATAGCACGTATCTTCGGGGCGCCGGTTAGCGTGCCCGCCGGAAATGTGGCTTTGAGCAGGTCAAATGCGTCTTTGTCCTTCTGGAGAACTGCTTCGATGTCGGAAACAATGTGCATGACGTGACTGTAGCGTTCAATCGCCATGAAACGCCGCGTTTGTACACTCCCCGGCGTGGCCACCCGGCCGAGATCGTTTCGGCCGAGATCGACCAGCATGACGTGTTCGGCGCGTTCCTTTTCGTCGGCGAGGAGATCGTCTGCCAATTGGCGGTCTTCCTGCTCCGTGCCGCCCCGTTGTCTTGTGCCGGCTATCGGGCGAAGATGTGCCGTGTTGCCCGTAAGCCGGACCATGACTTCCGGGGAGGAGCCTACAAGGCAGCGGTCACCGAATTTAAGAAAGAACGTATAGGGCGATGGATTGATCAAGCGTAATGCCCGATAAATCGAAAGCGGAGAAGCCGGGGGGGCAGCGGTGAATCGTTGTGAAAGCACGACCTGGATCACGTCTCCGCTCAAAATATAATCCGAGGCCTTTCGGACCAGTTCGCAAAAGTTTTTACTGTCCATGTTGGCCGTTAGATCAATGTCAGTGTCCGGGATTGGCGCCGGTGAGCTGTGGCGTTGCTCTTCGGGTTGCTGAAGCCGGGATTCTATCCCCCTGATTCGTTCACAGGCATCTTCGTAGGCTGCTTCCAGTGAGTCGTACTTGTCGATGTGCACGCATACGACGACAGAAACCGTGTGGCGGACATTGTCGAAGATGGCGAGTTCATCGGTGAACATCAGGGCCGTTGTGGGTTTGCTGAGAGGGGTTTTGGGGGATGGTAGCGGCTCGAATTCGGTGACATTTTCGTACCCGATATAGCCGACTGCACCTCCGTAAAAAGGAGGTAATTCAGGTAAGGGGACGGGGGTGTATTCGGCCATCAGTTCCTTTAGGCTTGAAAAACCTTCACCTACGGTGCGCGCCTCGGAGGGATTTGCCGGATCGCGCAGTATTCCCTCTCCGTTCTCAACAGTAAAAATACGCGTGGGATGGAGGCCGATAAAGGAGTAGCGCCCCCAGCGTTCTCCGCCTTCAACACTTTCCAGCAGAAAGGCGTAGTCGTCCTCTGCAAAGCGGCTGAACGCGGATACAGGCGTCTCCATGTCAGCCAGATGCTCCCGGTATACCGGGATAAGGTTTCCCTGTCGGGCCAGGGAACAGAATCGTTCAAAGTCGGGCGTAAACATTGTTCAACCTTGTTTTACAGTACGGTGCTCGGCTCGGTTTGCACCAAGTTCAATGAAATGTTTCGCGGTTTGCGTGCGCGTCCGGACGTAGTGGTATTGGGCCACACTCCCCCGGGGCAAAACTACTGCTTCGTTGTTTTCTGCTCTGTATACCGCCGCTGCCGGAGACGGTATATTGGAAGGAAGGTCGTTTCTGTTATGTAACAAGAAATATATCCCCGAAACCCCGTTTGTACTGCCCGTCACGGCACAGTATATACGCCAATCCGCCGGCACAGCATCTCGTGCCGGCTGTTTGTCATGTCTGTGAGCATCATCCTGTGCAGCAGGGGCAAGCCGCGTACAACGTTGTGACGTTCAGAGCTCGCTTTATGTTGCGGGAAAGTTTTGTCCTACCTACACGTTTGCCTGAAATGCTTCCACGTACTCGTTCAGTCCAGGTAGACGTTCCGGCGGAGAAAGACGCCGCATGTCGATTTCGAAGCAATCTGCAGCGTCTGCAGGATGGCCCTGTTCCAGGGCAGCTTTCGCCAGGATCGCTGCGCCGAAGGCGCTCGCTTCATCCAGCTTTGTCAGACACGGCACGGCGTGCGGAAAAAGCGCGGAGATGAGGGTGTTGTAGAGCGGATTTTTCCGGAACCCGCCTTCCGTAAAAATGTACTCATTTCCCTGGAAACCGATCATGTCAAGCGCAGTTTTGGTCTGGATAGCCAATGAAAGGGTCAATACCGTATACGCAAACTCGTAATCGTTAAACATCGGCGGGATGCTGCTTCCTGCCTGTATGTCTTCGAGCGGGTATTCTTTGTCCCCGTCCACGACGCGGGCGCGGGCATTGGGGAAAATGCCTGTGTCCTGAAGGACAGAGGGGAAAATGAAATGCCGTTTCTCCCGGAGAATCTGTTCGAGCCGCCGGAGATCAGGTTCCGGCGTGTCGTCTCTGCCGTGAATGTTTTTCAGGATGGATAGATACGTATCGTGCTCCAGCCCCCCCATGAATATGGAGGTTTTGACCGGACGGCCAAAGACATCGAGGTTATACAGGACCAATTTGCCCAATTCCTCCTGCTGAAACGTAACTTGCTGTGCCGGCCGCATGGCGACACACCACGTACCGGTGGAATTCAGCACAAAGTTGTCATAGCCTTTTACAAGGTAAGGCAGAAGAGCGGCGTTTGAATCGTGCACGCCCAATGTCACGAGGCACGATTCAGGTAAGCCCGTTTCATTGGCAATGTCCGGTTTTACTGTGCCCAGCGTTTCCCATGGCGATCGGAGCGGCCACGGGAGTTTGTCAGCAAGGCCGAGCTTCACGGCCACATCTGAGTACGTGTTATTCTGAAAATCGTACAAGTACGAATGACACCCCAGGTATGTCGGTTCGACGCCGATTTGACCGGTAAACAGAAAGCCGATGTATTGGGGGTAGTTCAAAACGGTTTCTATCTTTTCGTATTGCTGCGGCCACTGCTTTTTCATGAAGAATAACAGTTTTGCGAGGTTCACCAGTTCTCCTACCTCAGGGGTGGCGGTTTCCTGCTGAAGTTTTTCCCGACGCCCGAATGTCTCATAAAATTCTTCCCTGAAAGAGGGTGCGACCTCCGTGGTGTAAGCGACGGGAGGCACGGCCAGGTCGCCGTTCGCGTCAATGCCCATGGCTGTCGCACCGTGGGTACTGATAGAAATTGCCTGAATATGATAGGTGCTGCTGAACTGTTTAAGCTGTTTTCTGAGCCACTTGAACGTGCTTTCGACATCTTCGTAGTGAATCCTGCCGTCGACGTATTCCGGGAAATTCCCGTACGCAACGTCTAAGAGATTTAATGAATAATCATAGATCAATACTTTTTTGTTCGTTTTTCCGATGTCCATCACGGCGATATGTGGTGTTGTGTCGGGCATCTTCGCGTGTCTCCTTGCAATTTGGACTGCTTCACTTCCTGTAAACCTTGCCTGCTCCTGATATGGAACGACGTATCGCGCATCACCCGCGCGTATAACCGCTTAAGTTCAACAACTGAGAATACTTTACCCCCGGAGAATGCTTTGTCATTTTTATATTGGTTGCTGAGATTATAGAGGCTACATTAAACATCGTCTCGTTCAACAGAAGAGAACTCAGCAAAAAAAGGGAGAGAAACGTATGGTCGTCGAAGTAATGAGCACGAAGTTGAGAAAGTCACTGATCCCGTCCCTGCTCTGTTTCGCAATCATCGCTTCAGCAATCCTTCTGCCTGTTAAAAAGGTGGTTGCTCAGGATGATGAGAACCTCGTAATCATGTCGCCCAGCCGGCAACAATACACCATACTCCGTGATCTCCTGACCGCCTACCGGGAATACACTGGTGGAGAAGTAAAAACATGGGACCCGAACCGCAGCGGAAAACCCTGGAACAAGGCGACTGATCTTGCTGCCCGGGGGCACAACGGCACGGACATGATGCTTACCTCGCGAGTAGACTGGCAATATCGCGCGGACCAGGAAGATCGTGACACCTTCGATTATGCGCCGCTGGTCAAGCAACGGGTCTATCGGGGGGATAACCTTGTCGGAGGCGTCGAGTATGGTGTTATTTTTCCCAAGGAGAACCCGTCGCCGGTGGTGGAAGAGTTCCTGTCCTTCGTTAAAGGCGCGGGTCGGCCCGTGCTGAAGCAGCCGGATCCCTATCACATCGTACCTATTGATACGCCCATTCCGCCCTACGAACCCACCGAGTACCAAAAGCAGGCTCCCTGGGAGAGTGAAAAGCCGATGATATGGCAGGGGGTCTGCCACATGGGTGCTCGGCGACTGCACACCACGATGCTCGCCGAGTGGAAAAAAGCGTGGATGCAGGGCTACAACCTGGCGCAAGGGGGGACCTTTAATACGGAAGCGGCCCTCGAGTTTGCTGAAGAACACGGAATGATGGTGATGGGGTTTCCGGATGTGGAAAATGAGGACGCTGACAGTGACGAACACCCATTTATAAGAGGTGTGCGTCGGGCTCGCAAATATCCCTCGACGCGAGGCCTTTACTTTCAGAACGAAGACCACCTGCCTCGCGTGTGGCGGCCGCTGTACCGTACCAAACACGCTCTGGAAAACGGCGGCGATCCTGACGAGACTGATGTCGAGGAGCTTGAAATGGCCGAAGCGCAGTTTCGCTCCTGGCTCCAGGACAAGCACGGAAGCATCGATACGTTGAATGACCGCTGGAACACGGAGTATGAAGACTGGAGCTCCGTGGGGCTCCCTGACCTGCCCCTCGACTGGGTTAAGCAGGTCGTAGAAGATACCGGCTTCGAGATCAAAAAAGTTCGCGGAAGCTGGTTTAAGACCTGGCTCCTGAAACTTTTCCGCGATCCACTGCGATATCACGCGTTCACGAAGTTTCCGCGGATGCTCGATTGCTACAGGTTTCTGCGTACGGCATGGGCCCGCCGATACAAGGCGCTGGAGCACCCTTCCGGGGGCCATGAGGTGCTGTGGGACGAGGATTTCGAAAATCACGCCCAGGACCTCCAGCCCTACCTCAAGCCCCGCGAGGGTGAAGAGGTCCCCGGCTTCATCTATACCACCAAGTCACGGCCGGACGTATTCCTGTTCCGCGAAGTCCCGGAATTCAATGCGATGAGCTATGATCACCCGGCCTGCAGGATGCTGCCGACGTACAGTCAGATGCCCGTCGACATCCAGCAGATAGCTCAAGATAAGCCGGTATGGAACAGCGAGCACCACCTCTACAACCATGACAAATCGACCACCAAGCGAGTCCGCTTTCATCTGTTGCAGACATTTATCGCCGGGCAATTCAAGAGCAGTTCCTACAACCGTGCCCGAACCCGGGAAGAGAGTCGGCGGGAGCGGCATATTGCGGCGACCCGTACCCGGCACCAGCTCAACCAGGCCGAAGAGGCGCTCCGAGCGTTCCTCCGAGCACGAGCAGAGGCCGATATTGCCGTACTCGTCACCGAGAGCAACCGAAGCTGGAACATCCTGCCGGAGGGACCCGACCGGCCGGAGCTCGGAGGTGCAATTCAGGCTTACGCCCATGTAGGTGCACTGGGCAAGCAGTGGAAATACGTTCTGAACGAAGACGTGTCGGCCGAACATGTCACGGGTAGGTTGATCGTGAAAGCGCCCTGGCTGGTACGGGACACGATCGAGAAAATCAACAATTTGCCCGCTGATCGGGACGTTATTGTGGTTGGAGAAGTCCCGACGCAAAATGAATACGGAGAAAAGTTCCCCGATGACCTGCTTGAACAGTTTCGTTCGCGAGCGACGGTGATCGACGGTTGGGACGAACTGACGGACGAGATCGCACCGGCGGAGGGGCTCCCGGATGTCTATCAGGAGACCATCATGGCCGAGGCCGAGTGGTGGACTCCCGTCCATGGCCGGGACGAATTCGTAGTCCCGGTGCCGAGACTTGAAGTCCGGCGGGCGCGGGACGGAGACACGTTGTACGTAGCCGTGCTCAATCACGATCACCACGACCGCTACAAGGAACCCATTCCGTGGGCTGCCGGTAAGAAGATTCACGAGTACACAGCTCACGATCCGGCACTTACGGAGATTGATGAAAAGGGCCAGATCGGTAAGATTGAGCCCCGTATATACGGCGAGAATGAGAAGACGCTTTTCGAAGAGAAGGACGCGAAGATCTACAAGTTGACCCCGGCGGATTGATCCGCCTGGGGTGAATGCTCCGTCCGGCTTAAATTCTGATTACTGAGCGTCCTCGTGCCTTCTCCCAGTGCTCGTTTATCAGGGGCGGGGTAATAATTCAACTGGCCGGTATTTTTTTGATCGTTCAAGAAATATTCCAACGTGTCGGAATTTCTGCAAACGTCCAGTACTGCGACATGATGAAAGTTTCAGAACTGGCATGATTCTGCAACGCCCCGAAGCGGCTCATGTAGCAGTAATGTATTAAGGGATGTGTTACATTTGTGCCTGCGAACTCGGCTGAAAGTTTCGCAGGTGGTAAAAGGTTGCCGCAGCGCAGAGCGTTACGCGGCTTGATTTTTCCCGCCGTCAGAAGCTATGATTTGCGCGAGCAGGTCGAACGAAGCACACTAAAGTTGTAAAAAGGAATGCGCCATGCGATTAAACCACGAAGAGTATCGTCAGAAACTGTTGGGATGCTGGCTGGGTAAAAACATTGGCGGCACATTGGGAGCTCCTATGGAGTGGGAGCGTCATCTCAACGATGTGTCGTTTTATACGCAGGAATTGGGTGGCGAACCCTTGCCGAACGACGACCTGGATCTGCAGCTTCTGTGGCTGGTTGCACTCGAAGAGAAAGGCGTTGACCTCGATAGCCACGACATGGCCGAGTACTGGAATTTGGAGGTGGTTGCGAATCCGGCGGAGTACGGGGTGTCAAAGGCGAATCTTCGGGTGGGACTTCCGCCGCCGCTGTCGGGATATTTCGGTAACAGGGACAGGGACAGCTGCGGCTGCTTTATACGCTCGGAATTATGGGCCTGCATCTGTCCAGGTATGCCCGAGCTTGCGGCCCGGTACGCCCGGCAGGATGGAATCATTGATCACGGAAACGGAGAAGGCATATACGGGGAAATATTTTTCGCTGCACTGGAAAGTGCGGCCTTTTTTATCAGTGATCTGCGTGATCTTCTAAAGATCGGTCTGTCGTATATTCCTGAAAACTGTGGTGTGGCAAACGCTGTCAAAACAGCCATTGCTTCCTATGATGCAGGGGATACGTGGCAGACCGGACGCGATGAGATTCTACGCAATCACCGCGGAGAAGCTCACCAGATACAGAAAATTGCGCTGGAAGACGTGGAAAAAGGCTTTGCAGACGGAAAGCCCTGCTACGATGTTCCTTCTAACGCTGCAATCACCGTGTTGGGGTTGCTGCACGGGGGTGAAGACTTTGACCGAATGATCTGTACCACCGTTAACTGCGGTGAAGATACCGATTGTACAGGTGCTACGGCAGGTTCCATCTACGGATTGATACACGGGTTCGATGCGATTCCTGAACGGTGGGTGGAGCCGATTGGGCATGGCATAAGAACGGTATGCCTTCACCCGGACTTTAAGAATAAGTTACCCGAAAACCTGGAAGAACTGACGGACCGCACCGAAGCTTTGGCATATCAGGTTGATCGTACCTATAATCAGAATGAGGCCGTGGTGACCGACGGGGCAACGGAGATGTCGGATGTCACTGCAGAAACGTTTCTTGCCCCGAACGAAGGCGGAGACCTTTATGAGGATCTTGAAGGGCCGGTTTATGAGTTTGATTGTTTTACCGTATATCTGGATTACGGAAACGATCCGCTTGTTCGTAGTGGGGAAGAGAAAAGCATTACTGTCAAGATATATAATACGCATAGCCTTCAGACCCACCTGACCCTGGACTGGTATCTACCCCATGGATGGCACGTTTCGCCCTCAGACAGCGGCGAAGTACTGAGCATTCCCACCATTCTGGGCATAAAACCTTTAACGCTGACGTTTACCTTTACCCCGGACCACGTCCGCAGGACGACCAACCGCTGTATTCTGGCCATTGAAGTGAACAGCCGTCCGGGCGTACTGCTCGTGCCCTTAACATTGTTGAACGGCGATTTCGGCGCGTGTAATCCGATCGATTGAAAATTGCCGAAATCAAGAAATCTGACAGGAGGCTCTCATGGATGTCGCGGTCGTTGATGGTCCTTCTGGTAAATCCGTCTCTGCCGAACCATGCTGGAATAGAGAGCCGTTGGTGCCGAATCCTTTTGCGAAACTTCCGCTCGGCGCCGTGAACGCGCGGGGGTGGCTGAAACAGCAGCTCGACTACATGGCCGACGGCATGACCGGCCGACTGCCTGAGCTCAGTGAATATCTGCAGCGGGACAGCGGATGGGCTGGCACCCAAGAGTCAGGCTGGGAAGAACTGCCCTACTGGCTGCGAGGGTTCTATGATCTTGCTGTACTGACTGACCGCAAAGACCTTTATCAGCAGGCGTGCGGTTGGATAGACACTGTACTGAAGAGCCAGGATGAGGACGGCTATTTCGGTGCTCCAATGCACAAAAACGTCCCGGGCCAAGGCCAGTTATGGTGCTGTGACCTATGGCCGCATATGGTGATGCTGGACGCGCTTCGGCATCACTGGGAGTATACCGGGGATGAACGGGTGGATACGTTGATGAGGGGGTTTTTTGATTTTTGTCATGCGATTCCGCACGCTACCTTTATCCCCCACCGTTACGAGTACTTCGAGGGGAGGATTCATGTACAGGCCAACCGGGCAGGCGATATGCTTCCCCACCTGTACTGGCTATACAATAAGACCGGTGATCAGAAACTGCTTGAGCTTGCTGGTCGTTTCTACCGGCGTATACGCCCACGATCAACTGAATGGCTGGATCAGCATGTTGTGAATTTTACGCAGCGGTTTGGTTATCCGGGTATCTATTATCAGCAGTCGCATCAGAAGTGGCATCTCAGGCAGACGGAGTACTGGTACAAGCAGCACCTTGACACATGGGGGCAGCAGCCGGGCGGCATTTTCGGCGCAGACGAGCGCATTACGCCGGGTAGCGGTAAGGTTGATCCCAGACAAGGTTTTGAAACCTGTGCTTTTACGGAGTTTGCGAAAAATTTCTATATGCTGGGCCGTATAAGCGGTGATCCCGTTTACGCAGACCGATGCGAAGAGTTGATGCTGAACCATTTTCCGGCAGCGCAGACACCGGAATTGAAAGGGCTGCATTACCTTACAGCCTCCAACTGCCCGCAGTTGGACCATACGTCTGACCATGATTTCTGGAATGAACACAACAAGCACGGTTTTATTCCACAGTTGTCCTACACACCGCATCGGTACCGTTGCTGCCAGCATAACGTTGCCATGGGGTGGCCGTGGTATGTGCAGAATATGTGGCAGGCTTCCGCCGATAATGGGTTGGCCAGCTGGCTGTACGGTCCGTCGGAGGTGACGGCGAAAGTCGGACAAGAACAGCGGCCGATCACGGTCGAGGCGGATACAGGGTATCCGTTTGACACGCGGGTTCGGATGAATATGCGGATGGAGGCAGCCACGTCATTCCCGCTGTATTTGCGGGTTCCACGCTGGTGCAGAAACTTCAGGGTATGGGTCAACGATACCGCTGTAGAAGGTGTTCAGCCAGAACCCGGCAGATTTGTACGTATTCAGCGGGAGTGGCAATCCGGTGATACCGTGGACATCGAGATGCCGGCGGAGATTCAGCTCACAGAATGGCCCCGGGACGGCAGTATGACCGTCAACAGGGGGCCGCTGAGTTATTCTGTGCGCATTGAGGAAACCTGGCAGAAATGCGGCGGGGACGCTGCATGGCCCGAATGGGAAGTGCTGCCCGCTTCTCCCTGGAATTACGGTCTCAGCATAGATCGGGAGAATCCGTCCGGCCGTATTGATGTTGTTGAGGATGAAGAAATCCCCGCCCAGCCCTGGACCCCGGAAGGGGCGCCGATTCGCCTGCGGGCGAAAGGACGTCGACTGTGGAACTGGACCCTGCAGCAGAATCAGATGATAGCTCCGGTACCGGAAAGTCCGGTCTATAGCGATGAAGCAGAAGAAACCATAGAGTTTATTCCGATGGGATGCGCACGGCTTCGGGTGGCGTGCCTACCGGAAGTCAAAAGTCACAAATAAACCGGGGAAAGATAAGACGTATGGCGTTGAGCACAGAACAGGCCGGGCTCCGTCCGGATGCATGCAGGTTGCCATTCGGAACAACTGCTGAAAAACAGGGAGCGTGTTTATGTTTGCAAATATTGAAAACGTAACAATTCACGCACCGGCGGCGGGGCACAATTACTGCCATGATCCTACGATCGTCAGGTTTCAGGGACAATTCTGGGCAGCTTGGCAAGGGGGACCGGAGAATAGAGAAGGAGGAAATGCGCAGGCGATCTGGGCGGCCACCAGTACAGATTTTCGTTCATGGAGCGCGCCATTTCCGATTGCTGAGCCGACATCAAAGCATGTGTTGTTCGCACCTGTGCTGTGGGTATGGGGTGAGCAGCTTTGCTTAACTTACCTGGACAACAAGCATGATCCTGCTCAATCAACAGAAGCAAAGATCCGCTGGGGCCCGTTGATATTGCGGCACTGGGACGGCCGGCAATGGAGTGAAGCGAAATGCATTGCTGATCCTGACGAAGCTCAGGGAGTACCGGCGGCTGCGTCAGTAGTCAATAAACCGATCGTTGTCCGGAAGTCCGGGGCTGAAATCGGCGAACGCTTGATTCTTCCACTGCAATACATCAACGACGATTCTGTTGTCAGGGACTGTGCAGCACTCTTGAGTGATGACGGCGGCAGGACGTTCCGTGTGTCTGAGCGTGTGCCGACGTGCGGATATCGTCTCTTTGAACCTTCTGTCATTGAACTCCCGGGTGGACGATTGGCCATGTACATGCGTGCGGTTGACGATGATTTTATATGGTGTTCATGCTCCGACGATGGGGGTGAACATTGGCATGAAGCCGAACGCACAAGACTCCTCAATCCCGGCAAAACCGCTGTATGTGCTTTAAGCGGTGGCGGCTATCTGATGTGCTACAATGATCTTCTGCACACCGAGCCCGGTGCATCGGGCCCCATTGCCCGGCGCCGGAATCTCACCGCTGCAGTGTCGGAAGATGGTCTCACATTTCAGCCGGACTGTTACATCGACACCGAGAGTAACGGATTCGGTATTTCCTATCCTGATATGTGCGAGCATGAAGGGCGTGTTTATGCGATTACATCCCGGCGGAACGATCCTTCTGTGCATCGACCGAATATGGCACGAGGGCATGTGCTGGAAAAGGTGTGAGCGGTAGATAAAGCAGATCCACCTTTTGGTATGGCGTAGGCCACAAGAATCACCCGCGCCCGCTTTGGGCGCGCATTGGTGATGGTATATCTCCGATTTCCACGTGGTTACGCCCGGGGCTACCTACTTGGACCGCTTCGCGGTCCGGCAGATGTCCAACCGGCGCCCCAACGCGGCGCCGCTATGTACCCCCCGCTCCCCGGCGTAAACCGGGAGTTGTGACGGTGTTTGCCGTGCCCCGAAGGGGCGCAGGCAGGTAGCCCCCGGCGTGAGCGGGGGGGTTTGACGGTTACCAACCAAACATTTGCGCCCGAAAAGGGCGCGGGTAGGGACAATGTGTCGGTGGATCGGTGTGCCGGGGGATCGGTGGGTCGGTATTCCAGCAAAACCGGCGGGCGAGGGAATCGTCCGGATACCCCAGGATGAGACTGGCCGCCTTTGAGAATTCGGCAGACCGCCTAAAGGCGGTACTACAAACCTTCAGGTATCCCGGAGGCAATTGCTTGTAGTTCCGGCTTCAGCCGGATCTT
>CAJXKU010000046.1 GCA_913055945.1 uncultured Lentisphaerota bacterium
TTGTAGTTCCGGCTTCAGCCGGATCTTTACCCGGCGAGTCTCATACGAGGGACTGCGTCCAGCGTGACGATTACAGCATGGATGCTTACGACATGCTGAATGCAATTCCTGAACGCAGTTTGACACGCTGACGCAGTTCTCATACGAGCCTTTCTTCCGGCCAACGTCCGAAGACTCTTGCGCAATTCTACGATCGAGGGCCAACGGCCCGATTTCATATCATAGCCCAGGGTGGAATTCCGGACCGCTGTGCGGACCGGGATGGAACCCTGGACCCCGGATATCAATAAGATATCGCGCTCGAAAAGAGCGCCTGATTTCCTGCTTCGACCATGCTTCTCCACATATACAGATCAACGTTTGACAAACAAAACATTTCCTGCTAGTTTAAATATAGGAAGCACATAAAATAACAAAAGCTTTCGGTGTTTAGAATGACTGCCTAAAAAAGGGGGGAAATATTTATGAGACACCACCAACACACGCGCAATTTCACCTTAATTGAGTTACTTGTAGTCATCGCGATAATCGCTATCCTGGCCTCTATGCTGCTTCCTGCTCTCGGACAGGCCAGGAAAAAGGCGATTCAGATATCCTGTGCGAACAATATGAAGCAAGTCGGATTGGGTGTGCAATTATATTCCTCTGACTACGATGGCTGGTTTCCTGTAAGTGACAACGGGAAAGACGGCGACTGGAACGATATCCCGTATTGGTACACAGCGCTTACACCGAATCATTGGTGGCCCAACCCCGACCCGAACTCGTCAAACGACGAACCCCCGAACCCTGATACGAACTACATTGACAGCATAGAGAGCCTCCGTTGTCCCCTGAAAATCTCGGGGCAGCCTGTGGTATGGCCGTATATGGAGAAAAATGATATGAATGCCTGGGCGAACGTCTTCGGCTTTGCCGCTTTACGGGAGTTTCAGTTTTCTTCAAAAGAACGGGAGATGGTTATAACGAACGCTGTAACAGACTGGGGCGCAGATAACGGTACCTCGATAAATCTGCCGCGCTTGACACGGCCTTCCAGGCTGGATATTATGATGGACAGTGCCGATGAGAAATTCGGACTGCGTCAGAAATGGCTATACAGAAGCCGCAGCACAAATGGGAACTGGGCCATACACACGCGGCATCCGAACAGTACGACCAACGTCATGTGTGCGGACGGTCATGTGGAGGATCAGAGGCCTAGAGGTTTAGGCGAACGCTTCGGTGTTCCGGGCTACTGGGATAAGGAGTTTGTATACCACGATACGCCGTATGCGTCCAATTGGTAATGAAGGGGCGGACGGCCGCTGAGGAGCTCCAGACCTCACGCTTAAAGACAACCAGAACGCCTGAAATAAAGGCACAGTGCTGGACTCCGCGCTCGAGCAACGGGCTTTACTCTTCCAATTCTATTCGGACCCCCTTCCGCTGAAAGGTGGGAATATCCAGATTCTCCCCTTTCAGCAATGAGGGTGTACTTCCGGAAAAGATGCCGAGGCTCTGTTCCTGCAACGGAAGCTCCGCCTGCTGAGGGCGACCAGAGGTATTGCCCCCGCTTTTCTCCTTACCCCCTGCCGGCGTATTATCCCGGGCGGCTTTCCTGTCCTTTGCTGCAGCCGCCTTTTCTTTTTCATCCGGATTTTCATAATGACAAAGCAGCGCCGTAATCTGCAGTTCCTCCAGGTCATCCATGGTATACGCGCCGACGACCAGACGGATGTCCGGGGGCAGATATTCCTGCACAGAACTAAGGCAACTCTTCATTTCCCCGACATTGACGTCTGATCCGCCCAACAGACTGACGACGGCCGCATCTGCCTGCTTCATCCTCTCGGCGCCGCCCAGCAATGGACAGGTCAGCAATGATTCCAACGCTTTCTCTGAACGATTTTCGCCTGTGCCACGACCGACGCCCAGAAGACTGGTAGCCGTATTTTCCTTGAGCAGATTGCGGAACGCGGCAAAATCCGCAGAGATAAGCCCGTCGGTCACGGCTATACGTGCAAGACTGGCGAGGCTCTCCGCAAGCATCGTATCTGCAAGGGAAAACGCCTCTCTGACAGGGGTATCGGCGGCTAAGGTGGTAAACAGTAAGTCGTTGGGGATGGTAATCACTGCATCCACCGATCTGCGCAACGGTTCGAGACTTTCCGCCGCTATGTTCCGCCGCCAGTTCCCTTCAAAGGAGAAGGGAAGAGTCACCATGAACATCGTGGTGGTATTCGTCTCTTTGGCCTTCTGGGCGACAACGCGCGCCGCTCCGCTGCCGGCTCCCCCTCCCAGAGCGACGACGACAAAAAGAATGCCGGCCTCCTGAACAACCTCCTCCAACCTGTCCGCACTTTCGCCGGCCGCTTTTTCTCCCAATGCGCGGTCACCGCCACAGCCGTCGCCGGCGGTCCAGGACTCGCCCATCTGAATGACCCGTATACCGTCCATATCTGCCAGGGCTCGATTATCTGTGTCGGCAACCACGACATCTTTGCCCGGCACCACCCCGGTCTCCGTTAAACCTTTTACAATTTTCCCGCCACCACCGCCCAGGGCCAGAAATTTTACGTTCGCGTATTCCATCATCCGCCCTCTTTTCCTTCAGATTTCGGGGCGCCGTCCGGTACAGCACAGAACTGGTCCACTTTCTTCACTACAACCGGCGACGCATCACATCACCCTTGCCGTCACTTCGAAGCTCCGCCTGAATATTTCTTACGCTGCGGATGCTCCTCGGTTCACCAATTGAACGCGCGTTTGACCACGCTCTTGAAACGACTCATATCATGGCCCAATTGCTCAAGCAACGACATCTGTTCGGGCTGCGAGATGTCAAGCATCGTCTGCCCCCACCTGATCAAACCGAAAGGCACGAGATATTCCGGCGCATTCGCCAAATGTTCATCGCCGCTGAACAGGTGCGGTTCAGCCATTCCCACAGGCATACCTAGTCTTTCCCGTGCTGAACCCGTAATTCCCGGAATCCGTGCACCGCCGCCGGCCAGATATGCCCCGCCGCCGATTCTATCAAGAACCCGAGCCTGATGCAGGTCTTCGCGGATGATATCGAAGAGTTCCTCCAAACGCAAATCAACAATTCGTTCCACTTCGGAAGCGGGTATTCGCCGCTGCTCCTGTCCAGCCGTACTCTCCAGCACCATCATCCTCTTCTCTTCCCCCTGCGCCGCCGGTCGCTGTCTTTTCTCCTCGAGCTCGTACAGCACTTGCCTTGCCCTGCCTATGGGCAGGCCCAAACCTATACTGAGGTCATTGGCAATATGTTCACAGCCCACGGTCACCTGCCCGGAGTGGAAACAGCCGGCCCCCTGAAAAATCACATACTCCGTACAGCCCGCCCCCAGATCAATCACGAGCACCCCTTTTTCAGTATCTTCCGGTGTTACAACTGCAGAAGCGGCCGCCACGCCGGAAAAAGCCACGTCAGTCGGCGGATACCCCAGCACATCAGTTACGATCCTGCAACTGCTTTCCACCCGATTATGGTGTCCATAAATCAAATGCACTTCCGACTCAAGCTTACTGGCCACAAGTCCCTCAGGATTCGAAGTTTCCCGTACCCCGTCAAGAATGTAACGGCGATCAAGGAAGTGAAGCACTTTTTCATCCGCCGGGAGTACGTAGCCCCGAGCATTCTGAACAGCCTGGACAATGTCATCTTCGGAGACGGCGTTTTGAGACTGCACGGGTGTACTTCCGATGCTGTTCAGTGAATGGATGTGGCCGCCCGTCATCGCCATAAACACATGACCTGCCTCGAACCCCGAATCCTTCTCCGCTTCCGCGAGCGCCCGGGCCAGTTCAGGCATAACCTCATTCGCGTCACAAACTTCCCCTTTCATGATTTTCTGTGAAGAAACTTCTCCGAGCCCCACGACGGACAGACTGTCATCCGGCAGGATTTCGCCCATCGCCACTTTTATATGGCGGGTTCCCAGCTCAACGCCGGTCAGAATCTGTTTCTGTCTCTCCCAACGCTCAAACAATCTGTACTACCCTCCGCGTATTGCTAAATAGATGAGAAGGAACACCGCCAGCACCCCGACCACGCCTGCTGTCCGCACCCAGACGGTCGAATGCGGGGCAGTAAAAGGCGTGCCCAGACTGACAAAACCGGTTTTCCAGAAATAAATACTGCCTTTGACAACAAGCAGAAGTCCTACGATCACGGCCGCAACTATGGCCACATCCTTTACCCGGCGGATCGCTTCGGTCACCACCGCAACGCCTAATATGATCTGAGCAATCCCCACAGCGTAACAGATGCCGCGGGGCATTGCCAACCACCATGCGATGGTCTTCTGCGCGCTTTCGGGAAAAACGATAAACCAACAGCTTCCGACAAGAACAAAAACACTGAATATTAACAGAAAGACTTCCAATGACCCCATAAACACCTCTTCTACTCGTGGAATATTTTTTCCGCCGGCATTACAAGCGGCAGCGCTGCCTCCGCTTTTGTTACACTTATGGGGGTGCTGCCGGTGATATCGCCGTCCATCTGCACAGGACGCTTCGACTCATCCGGTTGAACCCCAACCCTGATCTGCGATGTTTTAAAATAATGCATGCCGCGTACCAAGTCATGTCTGCCCGCCATAAATTTTCTGATACAACGCATAAGTTTCCACCGACTTGCCGGGGGGAACAGACTCACGACAAACTCCGACTCCTGCAATCCCGCATCCGGAGCAACCTTGAAGTTGCCCCCATAGTAGCGGACATTATGAATGACGACCGATTGAGCAATCCAACTTTCGCCTCCGGTTTCTACATTCAGATTCGCGCGCAGCCCCGCGGCCAGAACGTTTATTCCGCTCCATACATAGGCATGTTTGCCAATTCTTTTTTTCAAGCGCGGATTCAGCCCCTGTACAACCTCGGCATCGAATCCCACGCCCACCATGAGCAGGAAATATCGCTCATCGGTCTGTCCGACGTTCACAGCACAAGTCTTTCCGTGGAGAAGATTCTCTACAGCCTTCTCCGGGTTTGTCCCGATGCCGATCTCGTACCCCAGAATATTCGCTGTTCCCACCGGGATGATCCCCATCGGGACCTGTCTAAATACCAGGCCGTTTACGGCTTCATGAATCGTGCCGTCTCCACCGGCGACGACCACCATGTCCACGTGGTCCGCTACTTCCCGGGCCAGCTGCGTGGCATGGCCCGCATACTCCGTTGCGTACAGCGTCACTTCACAGCCGCATTCCTGCAATCGATCCCGAGTATAGTCCAATATCTGCTGAGATTGTTTCCCGGAAACAGGGTTGTGAATTATACCAACTTTCATCGACAACTTCCAGAATTGACGTAACTCAAAGCTTCTTTATAATCTCAGCAGCAGTTCATCCCGCCGAACTGGGAACGGGCCGCTATCCCGAGTCCATACAGCGTAAAATCAGGTGGCGCGGCTTCCAATTCACGCACACGGTCACAGAAGAACCGCGCATCGCGGCCGGTGGCAACCGCTGGACATACCATATTCAGTTCTTTCTGAACGGCGGCGATCCAATGGCCCACTGCGGCAGTCATTCCTTCGTCCACACCGCCGGCAATCGCATCCACGGTGCACGTCGCCGTCACCGTGTCCGAAACGTGCTCACATGAAATATTCGGCAGCTGCCCCGTACCCTGTTCCAGCGCCCACCGCTGCAACCCTCGCCCCGGCGCAATAACCCCGCCTCTGAACCGTCTTTGGGCATCGATCACTTCCGTCGTTATGGCCGTACCGCAGTCCACGATCATCACCGGCGGCTCGTACAGCGCATTGGCAGCGGCCACATTCGCGATGCGATCCTGTCCAAGTGTCTCCGTATCCACTCCGGAAAAGTCCACGGCGTTCACCATCCGGGAACAGAGAAATAGGATACGCTGTCCGAACCGTTCCCGCAGGGCATTCTGAGCTTCAGGCAGGACGCAGCAGGCCATCACCCACACACTTTCCCCGTCGGCACCGACGGCCGCACATATTCTGTCAGGGTTCTGGAGCAGGACGCCGGTCCGAATACATGTCACCCGCGTGACGGATTCACCCGTCCAGAAGCCGACAGAGGTGAATGTATTGCCGGCATTCGCCAGTAAGACTTCGCCCATTCAGCTACACCTTTCAAATTCCAGCGCTGTGATCGCGATAAAATGTAGCATTCTGGGGGTGGCAGAACAAACTGAGTACGCGCATTTGAACAAAAAACAGTCAGCATTCCGCGTTAAGTACGTCGGTCACCGCTTTAGATTTATTTTCAAAAACCCCACAACTCCCTGAGCTCCGCACAGCGGCAGATGCCGCCACTCAACCTCTGCCCGCCCGCCTACAGCTTGTCAGCGCAGGGCGTCAGTTTGCAATTGAGCCACGACATCGCAAGATCCCGACCTCTATAAAGCGTCGGGGTCGATCTCTGGAGTGGTCCCGATGGCCGCAGGGGCATGGGGAGTTTGGTACGCCGCGGCCCGGCGCGGCGATATTTTCTGCGGTGCGAAAAGCCGAACCAGACGTTGGCCTACCAACGCGGCGTCCCACTTTCGCACTGCTACGGTGGGCACCCAGGCAGCCGACACGCCGAGAGATGCCTCGCATCAGTGTACCGATTAAGAGAACTGCGTCAGCAAGTCGTTTACCTGTGATCCGCAGTTTGTCTCTTGTTTGGGGTATCAGGACCTTGTCCGGCGGTCAGGCTCGTATGAGAAAACTGCGTTTAGCGTGTCAAACTGCGTTCAGGAATTGCATTCAGCATGTCGTAAGCATCCATGCTGTAATCGTCACGCTGGACGCAGCCCTTCGTATGAGAGTCGGTACCGCGACTGCATGAAGCCAAACCATACTGAAGTATGAACTCCGACGGGCCAAAACCGCGCGATCAACCTGTCGGCGTTCATGCTTCAGCATGTCTGCCGAACATTCATCATTTTCAGAAATAATTCTCCACCGCCGACAAGTTCCTCCCAGGTCAGCCAGTTCCGGGCCAACTGCCTCCCATTTAAACGTATATCATGTACGTAAATGTTCTCCTCCGAAGCATCTGGAGCCACGATCCGCAAAGGGCAGTCCCCCAGATACAGCGTTATATCCCGGAACGTCGGCGAGACAATGAGCCACCGGTTCTGCCCGACAACAGGGAATAATCCGAGCGCGCTCCACACGTACCAGGACGAAAGCGCTCCGGAGTCCTCATTCCCCGGCAGTCCCCCGGGCCCCATTGTAAACCGATGTTTTAATACACATCGAACAACTTCCGCGGCACGGTCTGTCTGCCCCAGAAGTGCATACAGGTAAGGTGTCTCCATATCCGCCTCATTGTTAAGCCCCTCGAAGCGCTGCTGTTGAGGGAGTTCATCTGAACCGAAAATGCGACGATGCACATCCCGTAAGCACCGAGAAGGTAAATGGAAAAAACAGTCCAGATCTGATAACAGGTTCTCCTTTCCGCCATGCATCTCGGCCAGACCTTCCAGGTCATGCCACACGGCAAATGAATAATTCCAGCGCTCTCCTTCGTAGAACGGCCCGGGCGTGACTTTTCCCTCAGGGAAGGTGTAGTAGTTCCGCCATGTATTTACCTCAGCCTGCCAACGTTTCTCCATTGCGCTATCGCCGGCTCGGCGGGCGATTCGGGTCATAGCAAATGCCGCTGTTGCGTAATCAACACCATGTTTCCCGCTTTCCGGATAACTGCACGAACGCAGTGCCCGGTCCAGAATATTTGCTGTTCGTTGCCAGTCTATACCGGGCAGATTCATAACGGCAGCGTGAGCTATCGGCGGATAAGCTAACGCCACTCCCTGTTCAGCGAACATGGAGTGCAGCCCCGGCTCCAGCAGATAACCGTTCTGTAATCGTCCGGTGTACTCAATGAGGTTTACCAGAGAATTAATGATAGAGGCCCCTCGATCCGGCCAAACCGTCTGGATGAGCGGGATAAGGGTTTTGTATTGATCCCAGATCGTGGCAAAATCCAGATAACACTCCTTGTCCCCCGCCCACAGAGGACTGTCGCCGGTGAAATCCATAGGCTTGAGCAACGAGCGGTAGAGAGATGTATAGAGCAACGTACGCTTCTCTATACCACAGTCCATATCGGCAACTTCGATGCGCTGCAACTGCTTTTCCCACTCTTGACCAACAGACATGCGCGCCTCTTCGAAAGAATTGTCTGCCAACTCCGACTCGCAGAATTGCTTTGCCTGTTGAACGCTTTGTAATGATAAGCCTATTTTCAGCTCTACAGGACCAGATGCTTCCGCCAGGAAGAAGACTTCGCGGATCGATCCTTCTGTGAGGGCTCCCCCGGAAGGGCTCTGCGCCCAGTATCCACCTCCCCGCGCATCAGTGGCTTCGCAGTAAACGTACATGGCGAACATGTTGGTAAGCTGGATTTCCGCAATCATTGTGTGGTGGTCCGCGTAACGAATCACGGCTGATGCTTGACTGAGGCAGGGAAAATTTCCTTCGGCATCAGTCTTAAGCCCGCGCCGATGCATATCATCGATAAACCGGGGATCTCCCTGGTAACTGAATAACAGGTCCAAGCGGATTTTCCCGTAAAAGTTTGCCGGAAACTCTGCATGATGCCATGCACAGTGCGGCGAAACTGTAGCATGCATCTTAACTCCGGTTCTGCCGAGTACAGCACCATAATAGCCGGGGCCTGCTTCTTCGTTTTCCAACGGCCACGCAGTATAACCGGGAGACTTTTCCCCCGTAAAAGGTGTGACTAACAAGTAGTTGTGGTATTGCCCCGTACTGCCTATGCCGCTCGGATGAATGTGCGTCATTCCCAACGCTTCGTGGTTCCTGATCAAGCGTGGGGGAACACCGCAGGCATTCAACTGATAAGGCGTGTAACCGGTCGGATATCCCCCTGTATACGCACAGACAGACATAACCCCGAAGGGTGAACATGCACCTGGATGGGTGTTGCCGGGAAGAGCCTTCAGCCATTGCCAGCCGGCGGCAGGGGAACCCCCCGGGCGGAATTCCAGCGTGGTCTCTACGTTTCCGTGAAACGGATCTACAAAATGATTGGGTGAAGTATTCATCGGAAATCTCCGGCATTATATGAGCAAATCAGTTTATTCATCGTAAAAACAACAAAGATTACGCTAGAAATTTACATTCCGCAAGGGACATTTGCAAAATGGGTGGAATCGGATATGTTTGTATGTTCTACTCAGAAGATACTGGTCGTACTGAACCTTTAGACAGAAAGAGATTCTTATTATGTCTTTCAATTCCCCCTCCCGAAACGCATGCGCGAAAGAGCAGAAAGTCAGAGAGTACATCACCCGACTCCGGAACGCAACCATGATCCAGGTCCCGGGGTGGAGATTCGCCTCGTCCAATGTACGTGGCTACGTCGGAGCCGAAGCAGGTCACCACGAGAAGGTTGACACAGGCCAGAAACCGGCTTGGCCCGAAGGCTGGTTTTCATGCGAAATTACGATACCGACCACTCTCGGGGGGACGTCCCCGGAAGGAAAGACGCTCAACCTCCTCATGCGCACACGCGAACGGGCCGTCGTTTACAGTGACGATGAGTACGTCGGCGAATTCCTGGTTGAAGGTTTTGTGCCCATCACACAAAATGCCACCCCCGGAAAAACACTGAAGCTTGATGTGTTTATGGAACTCGGACTGCCCGCTGTCGGGATGGACTATGCTGACATCATTATGGAGGAAGATTTCAGTAATGAGCTCGCAGACTATATGGTAAGCCTTGACTGTGCGCTAAAGCTTCTTAACACCGATGCCACCCGCAGCACCGAGTTTGTCAGCGAGGATTTAGGCATTGATAAATCTGATCTGACCGCCGAGAGGAGAGAGTACCTTCTCGACTGTCTCTGTGACGCTTGTGATGCGCTTGACATAAGCACGCTGGAAGCCGGCAACCGCGACGCGTTTAAGCCTACCTTTGAAGAGTTCAAGAATAAACTTGAACCAGTGGCTGAGTACGCGAAAGAATACAGGATGATATGTGTTGGACACTCCCATCTGGACCTGGCCTGGAAGTGGCGTTGGCCTGAGATGGTGGAATGCTGCCGTGAGACGAATGAGAACATGATGGATCTTATGGACAAGTATCCGGACTACGTCTATTCGGACAGCAGCACCGTGGTATGGGACGCGTTGAAAGAGCGGGATCCCGCTTTGTTCAAACGGATGCAGAACATGGTCCAGCGCGGTCAGTGGGAAGTTACCGGCGGTTCCTGGCTGGAGCACGATTGTAACCTCATCGACGGGGAATCGTGGGCCCATCAATTGTTGCATGGTCAAAAGTGGCTTGACGAGAATTTTCAGCGACGCGCGCATATAGGCATCAACATAGACGCCTTCGGTTTCAACTACAATATGCCGCAGATTTACCGCAACGCGGACATCGACGGATTCGTGACCCAGAAACTCCGCTACAACTATGACAATGTCTTCCCATATCTCATATTCTGGTGGGAAGGGCCGGATGACTCCCGTATATTGACGGTCTTCGCGCATCCGGATCATTATCAACAAATGCTTCCGTGGGATTTGTCTGATAATACGCGGGAGTTTGTGATGAATACCGGATTTAAAACACTCATGACCTTCTTTGGGGTGGGCGATCACGGCGGTGGCCCCGGCGAAGCAATGTTTCGCCGGATTGCACGTTGCAGGCGATTACCCATTTTCCCCCAAGTAGAACTGGGCGGTATCGAAGATTATGTCGCATGGTTAAGGCAGCAGGATCTGTCACAGCTGCCTGTCTGGAAAGACGACCTCTATCTGGAAAATCATCGCAAAGCATACAGCACAAAAGCGTCTATCAAAAAGGCCAATTGGGAGTGTGAAAGACTGTTGACAAATGCAGAAAAATTCTCGACGCTGGCCAATCTGGTCTCGCCCAAAGATCACCGAAGTGAATTGGCCGAGTTATGGAAGCTTGTACTGTTCAACCAATTCCATGACATCCTCCCGGGCACAAGTATTCCATCTGTGTTTCAGGATGCGCATGAAGACTACGCAAAAGTTCAGGAACGCGGCCGGGAAATTCTGAATGACTCGCTTGCGGTACTGACAGGAGGCGCAGAAAAGGCAGACGGCCAAGACGGTAAAACATTCACCGTTTTCAACCCATTGGCCTGGGCACGGAAGGGCTACGTCAATCTAACACCGCCCGATGAAAACCAAAGCTGGCACGTGATTACCCCCGAGGGCCGGAAAATCGAACCCCAATGGGTCAACAATCAACAAAGGAAAAAACAAATCCGTTTTCTCACTGAGGACATACCGGCATTAGGCTATACCACATACACGCTGGCGCCAACCTCTGACAACCGTGAACAAAATGAAAATTCAAGATTACAATGGCGGGACAATCATTACGTAATCGAAAACGAATATCTACGGCTCAGCGTGGATGGACAGAGCGGGGATTTAACCGCTGTCTACGACAAACAGAATGATCGCGAAGTCATTGAAGAAGGCAAAAGTGCCAATCAGCTGGAATTTTTTGAAGATCGGCCTGAAATATTCGCATCATGGAACATCGGCTACACCGGGCGAAGCTGGACGCTGCCTCAGGCTGATTCTATTGAAGTCATCGCGGATGGCCCCGTTGAAACAGTACTCCGGGTACACAAAAGTATGACCAGTGACGAGAAAGCCAAATTCTACAACACCAATCATTGGTTTACACCGGCTTCCGACTATCCAAGTTCTTTTTTCACCCAGGATATTATCCTGCGCGAAGGCAGCGATCAGGTTGATTTCCGTTTAAAAGCGGACTGGTGGGAAGATCATACCCTGGCGAAAGTAACCTTCCCCCTGAACGTGGCCTCGGACACCGCCTGCTTCGAGATTCCTTATGGACACATCGAACGCTCCACGCTGCGCAGGAACAAGTGGGAACAAGCCCGTCATGAAGCGCCGGGACTCGGTGCCGTGGATCTTTCCGAAGATGCGTACGGAGCAGCTCTCATTAATCACCACAAGTATGGCTACAACGTGGAGGGCAACACGATCCGTCTGACTGTTCTCGTGGCGCCCACCCGGGAGTACAATCCGAATTCCGTACCTGACCCCCTCTCCGACAGGGGAAAACAGGAAGTATTCTATACCCTTTATCCGCATGCAGGCAACAGAGCCGAGGCGGGCGTGCCGCGCCGCACGCATGAATACAACAACCCGCTGTTACCCTTTTATACCGCGGCTGACGACGAAAATCTCCCGTCCAGTACGTCTTTCGTGCAACTTGAACCGCGGAATGTTATTCTCACTACTTGCAAGACGGCGGAAGATGACAATAATGCACTTATCGTGCGCTTCTACGAAGCTGAAGGGCGGGACAATACCAGCGCAGTACTGACAATGCCGCGGGAGATCAAAGATGTGCAGCCAGTCAACTTTCTGGAAGAAACGCCATCCAATGAAACCAGGCAAATTTCTGTTGACGGTCGACAGGCCAAAACTTCAGTAAACCACGGCGAGGTGGTGACCTTACGGTTCTCCCTGTAAGGAGCTGCAACACGGTCCGGTCATCTTTTGCCACTGTAATGCAACACCTTTTGGCAACTGCGACAGCGGGGGTTTAGTACCTCAGGCCTCACGTTCACTTCGTTCGCATCACCGCAGAATCTGTACTAAGACAGGGCGTTCACGCAAGATAACGCTCGTAGTCTTTCTCAACCCCAGGCGTCCGTTTGCAGATGATCGGCGAAGCCGATCTTTGGCGTGGTCGCGATCTCTCTAAAGAGAATCGGGACTTTGGTACGCCGCCCCCTGGGGCGGCGCTATTTTCTGAAATGTGAAAGGCCGAACCAGGCTTCGGCCTACCAAAGCGGCGCCGGGCCGCCGACACTCCGAGAGATGCTTCACATCAGTATACCGATCGGCGACGTCGATCTCTGGCGTGCGGGGACCTGCCCCCTGGGGCGGCGACATTCTCTGCGATATGGTAGTAAATACTTGTCAAAGTACGCGTCTAACACGCCCCGGGATGGGGCTCAGCTTGGGCCAAAAACGCTGCGTACAGCTTCCAGATAGCCATAACCATACACATTGTCAGGCTGCAGATAACTTGTTTCGGTCCATTCGTTCCAACTGTTGATCGTGATCAACGGGGTTTGATCGGTGTGGTTGTCAACATACTCTTTGGCTTTTAACAACGCTTTTTCGATGTTTTCCGGCGTATTGTTTCTAACGATATTCGGTTGCAGTTCCTTGAAGCGCGGGTTGTTGTCCCAGCCGATCGTCACATGCGGAAAGTAAGGAACCGTGAACTGTTCCTCTATTCGTTCCCATTCTTTGACCACATCTTCAAGAATCGCGGCATAATCCCGGTTGATGTCCGTGATCTGAATGTATTGATAGTGGGTCACGCTGTCGAAGTTGAGGAATTTAACCATTTCCGCCTGGGAGCTCGTAACGGGTTTATCAACGCCGCTGAGGTTGTGTTCACTGTTCCGAAGACACAGTTGCAGATGCAGGCCTGCCAATCCCGCGTCTATGGCACGATTCCGGAACCAGTCCAGTGCGTCACGCGTGGCTTTCTCCCCGCCCAGACCATTAATCAGCGTCTGTAAATCGAAAATCATAAATACCGGCTTATCGTCGATTGTGTAATACGAGGGGTGCTTGAAGTAATTCTCGATCAGCCGATCCGCAATCCGTTCGAACTGGCTTCGGTTCACACCCGCTTGCCATATGACATTCTCGATCAGTTCATCGGAGAGTCGGACATCCCACAGTTCATTCACGTCGTGGTTCGCCCACATCAGGTAGAATTTCACACGGTCGTTATTTCGGGCTTTCAGATAACCATTGTTGAGACAGTTTTCCAGAAACGGGCGCTGATCATACCAATACCAGTCATAGATGAACACATTGACACCGTGATCAGCCGCGGCATTGATTTCCATCTCCATGACATAAGGATCCGCTTCATTGACGTAGCCCCAAACAGGTCTACGCGGCCAGCTATGCCCGTGAAACTTGGCGGTGGCTTTCTGCACTGATTCCCATTCCCCAATACCTTCTGGCCAAAACATGCGTGCCCGCGGTTCATCGCCGGTAAACGCCGGCCATATATAAGCGGCTACATCATATTGATGTCCCATACTGTGCCCCTTTGTTTTCGCCACGAAATTTTCTGCCGTAAAAGCATACTCGTCAACACAATCACTTTGTCCTCGTTCCAACTTTACCTTTTCTTGCCGAATTCGTAAAGCGCTGCATAGGTGTTTGTGTTACCATAAGACGATCCTGAAGTTCTCCGGGCAGTGTGCGGTGGTATAAGAGGAGGAAAGAAGCTAACATTCAGTTACTCCGGAAGCTCATTGAGGTTCTCCCGCGTAATAAAAACCCGCTCAGGTGATTTTCGGGGCGCAGGCATGATACTCACACCATCGATTTCCCCATCGGCAATATAGGCACGGAGCTTTTCCGAATCATATGTTCCCGGAATGTCGGCGTAAAAAAGAATGTCATGTAGGGCCAGATCCTCGGCGTCCGCATATCTGTCCTGACGTCCAAGCGGAAGCCCTACCGTAGAGATCACAACGTCGATACCTTCATCGCGATATTTGTCGATCGTCTTTTTATATTGCGCGCCCCGGAATGGCCCCTCACGATACTCTTCTGAGAGACCGACGGGCTTGAAGCCGACGATCTCGACATTAGCCCCGACCCCTTTCTCAAGGGCCCGCTTCAGCCTATTTTTCCGCACTTCAAGCACCTCCTCCGGCTCATCGACATCTACGTCCATCACCTTCTGAATCTCTACAGGCATGCTGTCCCGCAGAAGCAAAATGCGCGGAGTGCCCTGCAGCTCCTCTGACAGTCCTTCACCGATCATCTCCATGGCCATTTCTATGGGGCGAGCAGAACGCCCTCGCACCTCCTGCCATACCCCGGTCCGGCCGATCAGCAGCGATACCACAGCCCCGAGCACAAACAGCGCCATGAGCGGTTTCCCCCACGGTTTCCGCCGTCGGGCACCGAAATAATAGACAACAATCGCCGCCACCCCGCATACAATCGTAAAAGCCGTTCCCGACATTTATATCTCTCCCTTTATCGAAGGTCTCCTGTCTGACAACCATATCTGCCGGGCCACACGCCCGATGATACGGCCCGAACATCCTTACACTTATCAATAAGCCTCAACAATGAGGAAGATCAAGGGGCATCTAATCTGGGAGACATGTATCCATGATAATTCAGATACTCCGCCGCCGCCACCCAGTGATCATCGGGCACGCTGGAATCCTGAATGCCCGCCCAATATCCTTCTGAGTCACCCGTAAAGATAAAATTTTCGACCGCGCCATCGGCTCTCAGCACATTATTATAATATCTGGTCCGCGGCCAGGTGCCAGCGCCCCACCCTGACGAATTCCACGGACTCTTCTCGCCAACCCTGTGGGGGTGACGTTGCCCAATATTTGTATGACTGCCACCCCAGCCGGGCGTAATAGCCAAAGCCACACCCTCATCCATCCTGCGCAGATAGATATACTTCCCATAGGTATCCTTGTCCCCGTAGTACGCATTCGGATTATAATAATACCCGACAAAATCCTGACAGGCATCTGTATCTCCGGGACCAAGCTCCGCATCCCATTCGTCGGGCCTGTAATTAAAGACATCCCCGTCTGCCTCGGAAGGGCAGTAAAGCAATTCCGGATCCTCCAAATACCCATACAGAACCAAGTGCGAAAGCCCCATAGTCGGCTGAGTCAAATTTACGCCGCTCGCAGAGGCGTTTATGCACTGCGTATCGGGAGCCATTCTTATTTCCCTGTCTGCCTCCCAGGCTGTCCTGACCGGCGTGGGCAGTAAGCCGTCTGCGTCATCTGCATACATATTTATACTGGTGCCGATCTGACGAAGCCGGTTTGCGCAGGCGGTGCGGACCGCCCGTCTCCTTGCACTTTCAAGAGCCGGCAACAGCATGGCAGCCAGTATGGCAATGATTGCTATCACCACCATCAGCTCTACCAGGGTGAACGCCCCCATTTTTCCGCGCTGTGCGCTTTGCATCTTCGATATCCTTTCTGAAGTGAATAACAACTTGGGCAAAACAGACTTCTCACGCGCGTCTTTACAGCGACCCGCCTATATCTTTTTTTTATTATAACGTTGCGTAGACGAAAAGTCAAATTCAAAGTCTATTTTCGCCAAATTCGGCTTAGGTATCCATTGGTTCAAATAGGATTGAGCCGAAAGCTTGTTCGATGATCAGTATACTGATGCGAAGCATCCTTTGGAGTGCGGCG
>CAJXKU010000047.1 GCA_913055945.1 uncultured Lentisphaerota bacterium
AACCCCGCCTTCGAGGAGATCACGGGATACTCCGAGGACGAAGTTCTGGGTCAAAGACCCACTGTTCTAAGCTCGGGCGAACACGACGACGAGTACTACGGTATTCTCTGGGATACTATCCTCTCAGGAGAGGTATGGAACGAAGAGATAATTAACGAGGACAGAGACGGTCAACGGCTAGTTTTTGACCAGACTATATCACCGATCACCGACGACGAGGGAGAGATAAAGAACTTCGTGGCTGTCGCACAGGATATCACCCAACGCAAAAGCTACGAGAAAGAACTCGAACACGCACGCGAAGATCGGATAAGTGTGGCTGACGACCTGGTAGAGACGCTTCAGAAGCACGACATTCCCATCGAGAACATTTACCTTGATCCTCTCGCTCAATGTCTTTCTACCAATGACACGTACGGGATCGAATTCCTCAAAAGCATTGAGCAGCTCATGACGCGCTTTGAAGGTATTCATACAATCTGCGGACTGTCGAACATCTCATACGGTCTGCCGAAACGTAAAATTGTGAATCGGGTGTTTATGGTTATGGCCATTCGGAGCGGCATGGATGCGGCTATCGTAAACCCCAAGGATCGGAAAATGATGTCGAACATACTTGCTGCCGAAGCATTGATGGGCAAAGATCAGTTCTGTGAGAACTACCTTATGGCCTATCGTGAGGACAAACTTGAAGAGTAAGATAATCAAAAAAAGCAGAAACATTAAAAACCAGGAGGTGAATCCGTATGGGTGAGTATGACTGGGAAGCAATAGAAACGGCGCGTGAATATTACAACAGTGAGGACGCGGACAACTTTTACTACAACGTTTGGGGTGGTGAAGATCTGCACCTGGGGATTTATAAATACCCTGATGATCCGATCTTTGACGCAAGTCGGCGTTCCGTGAGGCGTATGCTGTCAAAATTCATCGATATTGATGAAAACAGTCGGATTATCGACCTGGGCGGAGGTTACGGAGGCTCCATGCGGTATGCGGTGAAAACCTACGGGTGCCGGGCGGTTGTTCTGAACCTCAGCGAACGAGAGAACGAGCGTGACCGCCAGATGAATAAAGAGCAGGGCGTGGATCACCTGATGGAAGTCGTGGACGGCGCTTTCGAGCGGGTCGATTACGAAGACGGCGCCTTCGATTTGGCCTTCTCTGAAGATTCGATCCTGCACAGCCCTGATCGGGAACAGGTGCTGCGCGAGACGTATCGGCTTCTGAAGCCCGGCGGCGAATTTGTGTTTACAGATCCTATGCAGACAGACGAATGCCCCGATGGGGTGCTTCAGCCTATCTATGACCGAATTCAGCTGGAGAGCCTCGCTTCTCCCGGCTTCTATCACAAAACAGCAGAGAAAGTCGGATTTGAAGTCTCCGGTTACGAAGATCTTTCGATCCACCTGCCGCGTCATTATCAGGCTGTGCACGATGAGTTGGAACGCCGCGAACAGGAAGTACGCCAATTGGTCTCAGAGGAGTACATAACCAACATGAAAAACGGCTTGAAGCACTGGGTCAATGGAGGACTGAACGGCTATCTGACCTGGGGTATGTTTCACCTCATCAAAAAGTGAAAACTGTAGTTTGCCCCCATTGGGAACGTATAGATGAAGGTGGAAAGCCGCAAAGAGCGCACTTTGCGGCTTTCTGCTTTTTGACCGATAAACTGTCTTTGCAAAAGACCCGGGGTGTATCGTTCATTACATGTCCAGGCTCACACTTGATCAGGTCGGATAACGCGTGCAGTATCCGGAATACCTCGGGGCGTTGGTCGGATCTCGAGATGTTGCTGTAACGGTGAAAATAGCCAACGCCAGTTTTGTTGATATATTACAAAAACAATAACCAGCGGTTACAGTACGTATCTGGAGTGATTCAGAAGCTGAGTATGTTTGTACTAAAAGTACTATCATGGAAGAAGAAAAAACAGCCAGTCGAACATGCAGGTTGAATAACAAACTCGGTTTACACGCGAGACCGGCTTCTGTTCTGGCGCGTAAAGCGAATGAGTTCGAAGCTGAAATCAGAATTGCCTTGGCAGATGGAGGCGAAGAAGTAAACGCAAAAAGTATAATGGAAATTATGATGCTTGCCGCCGAATGCGGGGCTGAATTGCATGTCACCGCAAAAGGGGAAGACGCCGAGGAGGCCCTTGATGCCATCGAACAACACCTCACAAACAACTTCGGAGAAGAATGAATCTAATTCAGACCAGCCTACGGTTCGCCTACGGGGGATCGGCGTATCCGCTGGTATTGTGATGGGGAGGGTTCTGTATTTTGGCCAGGAGCTTGAGAGTGTGCCTGAACGGGAACTTTCCCAGGATGAGGTTGAAAGCGAAGTAAGCCGTTTCCAGGAAGCACTCAATCTGTCTTATGCCCAGCTGGAGGAGATCAAAGAGCATGTCGCTGAAGTGCTGGGCGAGAAGGATGCTTCCATTTTCGACGCACACATGATGCTCGTGGCGGACCAGGTGATCCACGACGAAGTTGTTTCGGGTATCCGGGAGCAGCGGCGGAATGCGGAGTTTGTATATAAGGACGTGGTTTCCCGGTATACCGAGGCCCTTCAGGATATGAAAGACAGCTACGTAAGGGATCGTTTGACGGATATTCGCGACGTGGCCAGTCGGGTCATCCGCAATCTGCAGGGGGATGAGGTTCAGGAAATACATCAACTGTCCTCCCCCCGTGTGGTGGTCGCGCACGATCTGTCCCCTTCCGATACTGCATCGATGGAGCATGAGCAGGTACTCGGATTTATTACTGCGATCGGAAGTCGGACTTCGCATACTGCACTGGTAGCACGCTCCTCCGGGATTCCCGCCGTCGTGGGGGCTAAGGATATCCTGAAATACGCCGTTAATGGAGATTTCATCATATTTGACGGCAACCGCGGTGATGTGATCATCCGCCCAAGCGAAGAGGATGTCAGTTACTATGAAAAGCGCATGGAGGAGCAGGATCACTGGTTCCGCAATATCGAAAAAGAGGTAGCCTTACCTCCGATTACACTCGACGGGTTCCGGGTACAGTTGTCAGCGAATATTGAACTGCCGGAAGAAGTCGAGAATATCAAGAAATCCTACGGCGTCGGAATCGGCCTCTTTCGCACCGAATACCTTTTTGTCAATCAGAGCGAATTACCCACGGAGCAGGAGCAGTTCGAAGCTTATCGGCAGGTCACTCAGGAGATCCTTCCTCAATCTGTGATTATTCGTACCGTTGATATCGGCGGCGATAAGTTTTTGTCGCATATTCAGACGCCGAATGAACTCAACCCGTTCCTGGGCGTGCGGGCCGTTCGTTTTTCTTTGGCAAAGCCTGACATTTTCATGACGCAGCTTCGCGCAATCTTACGAGCGAGCGCTTATGGTAAAGTGAGGGTGATGTTTCCGATGATCGGGACGGTGGAGGAAACAAAATCGGTCGTGGCTTATGTCAAAGAAGCCCAGAATCAACTCCGCGATGAAGGGTATGATTTTAACCGGTATCTGGATATCGGAATCATGGTTGAATTGCCAGCGTCCGCTATGCTCGCTGATCAGTTGGCTCCGCATGTGGACTTTTTCAGTATCGGGACAAATGATTTAATCCAGTATACCCTGGCGGCCGATAGGGCGAACCCGGAAATTGCATATCTTTATCAACCCTCGCATCCTTCCATTATCCGTCTGATGCATAACGTGGTGCGGGCCGCTTATGATCACGGGAAATGGGTGAGCGTGTGCGGGGAAATGGCTGCTGATCCTGTACTCATTCCGCTCATCATGGGCATGGGAATACATGAGTTGAGCATGAGCAGTGTCGCGTTGGGCCCCGTTAAGCGTCTTATAAGGCGGATGCGAATGTACGAAGCTGAAGAAATGTTGCAATCCGTGTTCGCTTGTGAAACGAGTGATGAAGTGTACCAGCTGTGTGAACAGTTTGTGCAGGAACGTGCTCCAGAGCTTTTGCCTGGCTGAATCAGAGAATTGCTTTCGGGGCCCGCTTCTATGGAGATAGCAAAACATCCGGGTTTGTACTGGACTGCAGTTCGAGTTAGGCCTCGTACGGAGAAGGTTGTTCAATCTCACTGCGCCGGATTCAACATACCCGTTTACCTTCCTTTGCGGCGGCGCGTAAGGCGTTATCAGCGACGAAAAGTTGAAACATATCTGCCCATGTTTCCCGGCTACGTATTTGTCCAACTGGACAATGTGCGCCATCAGGATTTACTTCGCTCGCGGAAAGTGGTCTGGGTAGCCTCTGTCAACGAGGCCCAGGAAGCTCAACTCGTGCAGGAGCTCAACGATATCCGGCGATTGGAGAAGCTCACCGAGCAGGCCGAGATCGTGGTTCAACCGGAAATAAAACCGGGTAGGCCTGTAGTGATCAAAAGCGGGCCGCTGCGGGGGACCCAGGGAATCGTGGAGTACCGACGGAATACTGCCCGCGTAACAGTCAATGTGGACATTCTCGGGCAGTCCGCATCGGTCGATATGGACGTGGGGGAAGTGGAGCTGGACACGGCGTAAGGTTGATGCCGGTATCGGTTACCCTAAAGGGTTAATTTTGTGATTGCATCTGCTTCGTTACTCCCGATGTTTCGGTTTGACGGCTTTCGCCGCCATACCGAAAATCGGGATTTTCAACATCGACTCGCAGACCGTCTGACCACTTCCGAGTGGTCAGACAGCGGCTGCACGAAAGTGCAGCAACGGAGCGAAGCGGAGTGGCAACGAGCTACAGCTTCGTCTCGCTGCCTTGCATATGCAACCACAAAATCAACTGCGAAATTTAGGTTAACGGTTCTTGGCGGATTTCTGTAAGCGTGCTTCTGCTCTGGAATTGCCATGCCATGGTTCGCGAGGATATACACTGTTCATATCGGGAATACGATATCCGGCTGTTACAGGTTTATGTTGGTTGTGTGCAACATAACCAGATAAGCTGGAAGAAGCAATATTCGGCTATACGATCGTATAGGGTTGATGATAAGATTACAAATACTGAAGGCCTCCTTAATCTTCATATGTGAGATTGTTCTCAGAGGAACGTACTGTTTGAACGTGCTATATTGGAATAACACGACGAATGGATATCAAGCAGACATGGCCAAAGGTATTGGCAGGAAAAAAGGGGGCCTTTATGAGGAGAAAATTTTTAGTACTGACCGGCCTTGCGGTAACGCTACTGATGTGTACGTCCGCTGTGGAAGCGCATCTGTGCAATGATGTTTTTGCGCAGGCTCAGGACAATCTTGCCGTTAAGGTGGATGTGCGTGACGGCCAGCTGAGAATCAGCGAAGAAGCTTCTTTCCGGGTTTACCTTCTGAATACGATGGATCGCAACATCGTGAGTATTAAGCTGGAAGTCGTCTCCGAAGAGTTCAAAGCGGAAGTCACACCTTCCTCTGATTGGGATAATTATCCGAGTCTAAAGACGACAAATAAGGGCGGCGAGAAGGTCTATTTCGACGTTAAACTTAAGCGCAAGCCGGATGTTCCGGATGGTCGTTACGAGATCGGGCTGCGTCTGTACAACGGGCGAAACCGGGACCAGATATTCAAAACGGTGGATCTGGAAAGTGCTGCCGGAGCGCATCGGTTGGAAAATAAGTCACAGATTCAGGTGGACGGTGATATCAACCGAGAAGAATGGGGGGATGCTTACCTCTGTACGGGTTTTTTCGAGTATATAAAGAAGGGACGATACTTTGAAAACCGCAAAGCTGAGCACCAGCCACGTTTCCGGGTGTCTGCATCGGAAAAGTATTTGTATGGTATGTTGGGATTTGTGGGAGGGAAAGACGCCGAGAAGGATGTGGCCACGCTGTACGTGGCTTCGTCTTCCGATGCAGAGCCGGTGAAAGTGCAGTTTGATCGAATTCGAGGAAACGTAGAGTGTGAAGGAGATGCGAGTCGTATAAAAATCGCAAAGTCTGAGCAGTCTCGCGGCGAGG
Source organism: uncultured Lentisphaerota bacterium (assembly GCA_913055945.1). Classification (GTDB taxonomy): domain Bacteria; phylum Verrucomicrobiota; class Lentisphaeria; order Oligosphaerales; family CAJXKU01; genus CAJXKU01. The sequence goes on from CAJXKU010000047.1 coordinate 5,953, forward strand.
TGCTGGAGTGCCGTATTCCGCGGGACATGCTTGGGATAGAGGATACCGATGAATTTTATGTTAACTTCAGCCGCTCTGTGCGCAAAAATGGTGAAGAGCAGGTTTCCTACTGGCGAGGCAATAAGTTCTCAGTCACGAACCCGGTCGTATACGACAAATTTGTCCAGGCTTGGTAAGCGTGGCAGAGTTTTACATTTGTTCGGCATTGTGTTGCTGGGGCTTGCTGTTGCCTCGCCCGCCGTCAGTCAGGAATTAAACCGGCGCAAGCTCGAATTGTCGAAGCCGAGTTCGAGTTTCTGGGGGTCTGATGAGGACGGGGCAAGCGTGATTTCTGTCTCGGACGATGAAGCCGTGGTCGCCGGGAAGATAACCGATCGGGCGTTCGGCATTCCCGACGTGGACAGTATGCGGCTGTTGGGGAAAAACGGCAATGAAATTCCTCTCCTGGTGGAAGAATCTACGATTTTCCGGGAATTCGGCCAGATTGTATCCTGCCTGATATGCTTCCGTGTCCACGCCACAGCTATTGAAAAGGATTCGGGGGCGTTTATCCTCGAATGGGGCAAGGAGGTGCAGGGGAATAATAAGCTTATTCAGAAAATCAATCCGCCTCAGGGAGAAGACGTTCTGACCAAAGAGTTCGAACTGAGGGAAATGAGTGAAGGGAGCGAGGCTGGCGATATGTCTGTGACGTCCATTGACGTTGTTGCAGACAGTCAAGCCAAGTATTATTCGCTGTGGTATCTGTTGCCTATCACTCTCATCTTTATTCTGCTGACTTTGCGAAAAATGGCGCTCCGCAATGACTCTGAATCCTGAAAATATCCTGTCGGTGCTCGTGGCCCCTTTCACGAATCCGCTGATGGTGCTGTTGATCGTGGGGATGATTCCCGCTCTTCTTCGTCGTCTCCCGGGGCGTCATGCCTGGGCTGTGACGGCTGTCTTTGGCCCCCCGATCATTCTTTGGGGCACTTATCACTTGATATGCCTCAATCCTACGGCCGCGGAATGGCTGTCGACCCTGAACAATCCGATTGCCGGCGCGTTTCTTGTCATCGTGTATCCGGCCATGCTTATCCCCGAGGGGCGTTGGCGTCAGGTGTTTCTGGTGATCCCGGTAGGATTTGTGCTTTGGTTTTTTGTGGCCATCTATCGGGGGTATCAGACTGTGCCGGCGGATGAATCAGGGTTTTATTGGTTGCTTGTCAGCCCATCCTGGCTTATCTCCGGGGTTATGGCTCTGCTGGTGATTCTGCATGAATTTATGGATCTGAAGTGGTTTCGGAGAACGGTCCGGGCTACGTGTCTTCTTGTACTTATCTACGGCGGGTTTGCGTTGCGTCAGGATTTTTCCGATTACCGGAATATGCTGGACCGCAGAGCCGAAGAGAAAAACGTGATGACGCTTCAGGAAACGTCGCCGGTTATGGAGTATCCGAATAAGATGATACATCTGCCCTCCGCTCCTTGCAGGTTTTCAACGGATGGCGGTTATGTTCAGGGATGTAACCTGGAACTGTTCCAGCGGCTTCTGCATATCAATATGTTCGACTTGGGGTCGGGCAGTCTGGCGGCCATGAATACCCTCTCGGCTGTATTGGCCGCTCTGATGATTTTTGTGGCCTTTTCGTTTATTTCAGCCCGGTGGTGCTGCGGGTGGTTGTGTCCGTTGAGTACGATCGGGGATGTGCTGAACTGGATGCGCAAGCGCCTGGGGCTGCCGGCCATGCATCCGCCCGCGCCTGTGAAGACAGGCTTTAAGATCAGCGGATTGAGTCTGGTCGGAGTGACGTTTCTCATGGCTAAAGCCACTCCGCATCTTGGTGAAGATGGACGGTTCGCGGGCTGCAAAATACCGATTTTTCCCTTCTGTAAGGTCTGTCCGGGCCAGCAGGTCTGTCCGGTGGCGGGCGGGGGGCTGGATGAATATCCGCCTCTGCCGGGAACCGAATGGGCATTCGGCTTCTTCCGGTACGGAATGCTTGCGGTGCTGGGGCTGTTTGTGGTCAGTTTTATGCTGAGTAAACGGCTTTGGTGCCGTTTCTGTCCCATGGGGATGTTTTCGGGGTTGTTCAATCGAGGGGGGATGTTTGCACTGCAGAAGAGAGCACAGAAATGCGATAAATGCGGGGTTTGTGCGGAGGTATGCCCCATGGATATTGAAACCGTGCGCGATGAGATGAAACACCCTGACGTAAGTTCGTTCGATTGCGTATTATGTCTGCGGTGCGTGGAAAAATGTCCTCAAACGGATTGTTTACGTCTTGAACATAACGGCATAACAGTGACAAGCTCTACGTGTTCTCCTGAGCACCTGACGTCGGAAAAATAAAAAAGCTTGGAGCTTCTTAACGGGACTGTTTTATTTTCTATGAAAAATGAGCCACAATTTGATGAGCGTTATCGGCTTTCGCCGCGCCACGTGGATAACCCGGGGGTGGAAAAGCGCAGTCGGGCTGTGCTGCATCAGCAGCAACAGCATCTGGACAGATTGCGCAATCGCCCCCGGAATATCGCGTATTTCGAACACGCGGTTCGCGGAGAAAACATATCAGACGCCGCCCCGTTAGTCGGCTATTTCTGCAACATGACGCCTCCGGAGCTCATCCGGGCCGCCGGCGGCGTGCCGGTACGCCTCGGTTGCGGCAACGCTGCGCTTGTGCAGACGGGAGAAGAGGTTCTGGCCGGCGATATATGTCCGTTGGCAAAAGCCTCTTTCGCCTGCGTGGTGGACGAAAGAAGTATAGCCAGCCGGTGTGACGCGTTTGTATTGCCGACCAGCTGCGATGCGAAAACGAAACTTGGAGAAATTCTCGAAGATTATCGCCCCACGTTCATGATTCATCTGCCCCCGGAACAGAACCACGAGTTGTTCTTGAAAGAAACGGTCAAATCGTACCAGCGACTCGAAGCGTTTCTGGGTGGAGTGACAGGTCGGAAAGTGTCAAGGAAAGCGCTGCTGCACGCGGTCCGGCAGGGACGGGAACAGGCAGGGCTTGTGCGACGGCTGCAGGAGATCCGTTCGGAATGCCCCGGTGCGCTGTCTGTGCAGGATCTTTTCCTTATGATTCAGGCAGCTTCTTCAGGGGTGGACATGGAGGAATGGTGCAGGGAATGCCGAAACGTGATCACTGAAATTGAGGGCTACAGCCCTGAACGGCGGCGTTTCCGACATCGGGTTGTTCTTACCGGAGCGCCGGCAATATGGCCGAACTTCAAGCCGTTGAGTCTCCTGGAGGAATGCGGGGCGGATGTGGTGGCGGATACGCTGTGCAGCGGTACAGAAAGTTGTTACGATCCTGTTGTCATAGACGAGACGGGCCACAAGAGTCTTTTGCGAGCGCTGTCTCTGAGATATGTGTTCGCCAGTCCGTGCCCGGCGTTTATTTCTCAAGGTAAGCGCCTGAACCGCGTCATAAACCTTGTCGATGAATTCACCGCCGACGCGGTGATTAACTACAGCCTGCGGCTTTGCCAATTGTTTGATGCGGAAACCTATCGGTTATCGCAGGTTCTGAAACAGCGTCAGATTCCGTTTATGAATATGCGCACAGATTACAGTCTTGAGGATATTGAACAACTCCGCGTCAGGCTCGAAGCGTTTCTGGAAACCCTGGAGGAAATATGATCTCTGTCGGCATAGATATCGGGTCCACGACCACAAAGATGGTGATACTGGACAAAGAACAGGGCATTCTTGCCCAAAAACTTGTCGCAACCGGCGCTGTGCCCGGAGAGACGGCAGACGAGTTGTTCCGGACACTTCTGGACTCGGTCAGCCTGACCCCTGAACAGATTGCGATCGTTGCAACGACCGGATACGGCAGACACCTGGTGGACATCGGGGATTCGGTGATGACAGAAATCAAAGCATGCGCTGCAGGGGTTCAGTATGAATGTATGGAGGCTGAGCCGATCCGCACAATCATAGACGTGGGTGGTCAGGATACCAAAGTGATTACTTTGACCGGTGATGGACAGATCGAGGATTTCAGCATGAATGATAAGTGCGCTGCAGGTACCGGCCGTTTCCTGGAAGTATTGGCCCAGAAACTGGAATTGTCGTATGATGCGTTTGTCGAAGAAGCGCTGAAGTCCGACACGTTATTGCATATGAGTTCGACCTGTGCCGTTTTTGCAGAAAGTGAAGTGGTCGGATTGCTTGCACGCGGTGAAGCGAAAGCCGATGTGGCTGCGGGTGCCCACGATGCAATTGCGGGCCGTATTGCCTCGATGATCCGGCGTACAGGCGGAAGTTCCCGATTTGCCTTTGTGGGTGGAGGTTCCCTGAATGGCGCACTCTTGCGGGCGATGGAGGAACACTTGAATGCCGAAGTAACGGTCCCTGCGTCCCCGCAGCTTGTCGTTGCACTCGGAGCGGCTGTGGTGGGAGCGAAAAAGGTGGAAAAGAGGGATGCTTCAGTTTCGGAAGGTGGTGGCTGAGAAAAAGGGACATGAGGAAAGTTGCGGACACTTTAAGTATGGTTGCCCACTTTGTCTCGAACGTTGTCTTGAACCTTACTCTTAAAACAAAAAATCTGAATTCTGAAATATGCGTCCTCCGTGGAGCTATCGAGCAAAGTGAACCGGATGAAATAAATGGACTACTGGTGCAGATCGACAGGATGACGGCGAAGCTTGTCGATGTATGGAGGGAACAGGAAGAATAGAAGGTAATCGATCCGTTCGCGAACGGCATTAAAGAAACCCCAAGGCAGACGAGACAAGGTTCAGGACAAGGTTCGGGACAAGGTTCGGGACAAGGTGCGGGACAAGGTTCGGGACAAGGTTCGGGACAAGGTTTGAAACAACTGGAAAGATAACGAAATGACCCGGCATGCTATACGCAAAAAACTGGATAATCTTAAAATTCGTCGAGTCGCGATCGTGGTGGCCGTATTGGCTGCGTGCGGTCTGCTTGCCGGGCTGCATGCGTGGTTGACGAGTTCTCGCAGCCGGGACAGTATCGACCTTCGGGTTTTCCATGCCGCAGGGATGACGTCCCTGATTGAGGAAGGTCGGAGGTCTTTCCGCCGGGAGGCGGGGATCAGGCTCCGGGCCGAAGGAAGCGGTTCTCAGGTGGCATGTCGTAAAGTGGCGGAATTGGGCCGCACGTGTGACCTCTTGATGCTGGCGGACCGGGCGTTGGTGGAAAAGCTGCTGGATGGCGTCTGTACATGGCGGCTTGATTTTGCTGCGGACGAAGTTGTTCTCGGCGTTGGGCAGCGCGCACCGCGTGTGCCGGAAGCTGAACAGGATTGGGTCTCTGTGTTGCGCAACACTGACGTACGGTTGGGCCGGGTGGATGAGAATCAGGGGCCCATCGGATACAGAACACTTCTGGTGTGGAAATTACAGGCGCAGAGGGGGTCATCGGGTTTGACAAAAGCTCTGCGGGAACAAACTGATGTCGTCGTGGATCATGTCTCCCGCCTCCCGCCGCTTCTGAATACAGGTCAGCTGGATTACGCCTTTCTCTATCGCTCTGTGTGTATTGCGAATGATGTACGCTACATCGCCCTGGATGAGAAAATCAATCTCGGTTCCCCGGACATGGATTACAGTGGAGCCGAAGTGACCTTTGAGGCGCCGGGAGCGACTGAGGAAGGGGCGGTGACGATGCGAGCCAGCCCCATTGTCTGGACAATGACGATCCCGCAAGAGGGGGCGGACCGGGAGGCTGCGGTCAGGTTCATCCGTTATCTGCTTGAGGACAAAAGTGAATTGCTTAAGCGGAACGGATTTAGGCCGCTCAAACCTGCGCGTTATTACGGCGCGAAAGATATGTGGTCGTCTTTTCGGGACATTGCCGATTATCGAAGAAAGTTCTGAGGCATGGAAACAGCGTCTGCTGCAACGCGTAAACGGGTATTCCTTTCCCTGCTGGCCCTGCATCTGGCAGGATATGTCTGGTGCGGCGTTACCGGGTGGATAGCTCCGTTTGATCTGTTCAATCTTATTTTGTTCGCCTTCAATATAAGCGCTGCGGTTATGCTCATCCGGTCGCGCTTTGACTTGTGGGTCGGCGCCGGGGTTATGATCCTCATCACAGCCCATACGTTCGCCGGACATCAACTCGCCCCCGATGAACTGACGAGCGGGGCGATTCTGCTGACCAGTATACTGGTCCTCTACGTGGGCATGCAGATCAACAAGTACCTGCCGCTGAAATACTGGTGGGTGTTTGTCGCGAGTTTTTTCGCACTGTACGCCATTTTTATTCATGGATTGCCCAATGCCGAACCCCTTTTTATTCTGTTTCTTATGGGCATGGTCGCGTGTGCGAGAAGCCTGCGGCTCATGGCCTATTTCTGGGCGCTTACGCTCAGTTTCACCGTCGGCCAGCCGTACTCGTGGGAAGCGGTGTTTATCCTCTTTTTCATTCTCACTGCTTTGTTTTCAGCACGCTCGTTCGCTCGTTCTAAGACTACAGCGATTTTTTTAGGGGTGGGAATGGCGGTCGTGTTTCTGGTGCTTTTGCCCATTATAAGCGCGGTGTTCAATATGGACCTGCACAATGTAGGTAATGTGCTGAGTGATCTGCGTGTGCGCGAAGCGATATGGCGAACGTTTTATACGGCGACAATCAGCACGTTCGTATTGATTGTGTTCATGATTCCTTTTGCTTACGCCCTGAGTCGCTTACGCTTTCGCGGTCGTACTTTGATTTTGTCACTGATTGATCTGCCGATTGTAATTCCGCAGTCTGTGGCCGGCATGGTGCTGCTGCAGATCTTTGGACGGAAACAGGTTCTGGGCGGGGCGATTGAGCAGTACCTGGGGATCCCTGTGGATGGTACGGTGCTGGGGATCTGTCTGGCGCAGATTTTTGTGGCGTTGCCGTTTTTGACGAAAAGTGCGGTAACGGCGTTCGATTCGGTGGACGAGCAATTAGAAGTTTCAGCCCGGATTCTCGGCGCTTCGTCCTGGAGTGTTTTCTGGCGTATCGCATGCCCCTTGGCAGGGCGCGGGATTTTCCTCGGCGCCGTCCTGGCGTGGGCGAGGGCAGCGGGGGAGTTCGGTGCGGTGCTGATCGTGGCACCCAGTCCGGAAACAGCACCGATCACCGCCTACAATCGATTCAACAGCGTCGGGGTTTATGAAGCGGCCCCGCTGGTGGTCGTGCTTCTGTTGTTTTCGGTGGCAATGTTTTTCATCCTGCAATTGGTGGGGCACATGATCCACCAGAAAGCGGGGTGATTTTTTATTATTAAGGCAAAGTGAAGCCGTATGGGGGCGGCGGCGACCCTCAAAGTATAACTTTCGCGGTGTTGCCTTGTTCCTATGGAACGACGATTGAGAGAGAGATAGAAATATGAAGGAACAGCTGCAGATTCAGAATGTAAGCATGCGTCTGGGGTCGTTCGAACTTAAGGAGTTTTCCCTGGGGCTGAACAGAGGTGATTACTTTGTTCTCCTCGGTCCGAGCGGATGCGGGAAAACGACGTTGCTTCGTACAATAGCGGGGGTCTATCAGGATTACAACGGGTGCGTGTGTATAGGCGGCGAAGACGTGAATGGCATTCCCCCGGAACGTCGCCGTATTGGTTACGTATCGCAAAGCGAAGATTTGTTTCCGCACCTCAACGTGCGGAAAAATGTGGCCTTCGGTCTGCGTTATACTGGTTGGGACAGGCAGGAGCAGGAAGAACAATTGCAGCGGATCATTGAGTGGATGGGGATTTCCGGGCTTGCGGAGCAGTTTCCGAAAACCCTCTCGGGCGGGGAGAGCCGACGGGTTGCGCTGGCGCGTGCTCTGGTGGTCAAGCCGCGCGTGCTGTTGCTGGATGAGCCGCTCGGAATGCTTGACCCGAACGCACGGGAAACGATGATTGATATTCTGAAACGGATTCATCGCCAGACCGATACGACGACGATTCACGTAACCCATGACCGGGAAGAGGCGTGGATGCTTGAGGGGTGGTGCGGGGTGATGATGAACGGGCAGCTGTTACAGACCGGCAGTGTTGCCGAAGTCTTCCGTCAGCCCGGTAATCGGGCAGTGGCTGACTTTTTCGGCGGGACAAATATCTTTGAAGCCCGTTTTGAAAGACGCGAAAACGGTGTGTACGCGATGACTGAATTTTCCGAATTCTTAGTTGAACAGAATGTGCCCCATACCGAAGGGGCGATACAGCTGCGCCCTGAAACGTTGACATTCGGTAATTCAGCTCGTGCGGAACCTGATCGGAAAACTTGTTTCGGAAAAGTAGATGCTGTGATCCGGAATGTATCCGATCGTGGCGCGTATTTACGCTTCGAAACGGAGACTGACAACCAGGCAGAATTGATTGTTGATGCGGGACACGAGTACCGGAGGTATGCGCCCGGCGAGCGGGTCAGGCTTTTCTGCCGAAGCTCCCCGCAACCCTTAACGGAAAATACCGGAACCGAGGAAAAGTCGCAACCCCTGAAAACAGGATAGATTCGTCACAAGACGAGGTTCGGGACGAGGTTCGGGACAAGGTGCGGGACAAGGTGCGGGACAAGGTGCGGGACAAGGTGCGGGACAAGGTGCGGAAGAACGCGGGAGAGAAAAGCCGAGACGAAGTGTCCAAGAACACAAATACGCAGTTAAACCGCTTTTTCACGTCAGCTTAAAGTAGCGGCCGAGAGGAACGACGCCCGTGGAAAATATTATAAAATCGATTGAAGAATATCTCGCTCAAGCTTCAGCGAATATAAAGCTGGTGGATCAAGCGTTGACGGGGATGCAGGGGAGTTATGTCGAACTTTTGACCGTTCTGGCGATTGCCCTGCTTGGCGTGATCCCCGTCATCGTGCCTCAGAAGCGCCGCCAGGTGTACCGGCATCTGACCCAGCTTTTCGGGATTTTTATTTTCATCTTTGTGGTGTATACATGCCTGGGCGTTTTCGGCATGATCCGCAATTTCCATCGGGGGTTGCTGGAAATCGGGCGGGAAAATATCATTGCTCTGTATTTCTGTTCTGTGCCCGTAACAATCCTAACGGTCTCAATGATATTCGGCCCGATGTTCTGCGGCTGGATTTGTCCGACCGGTGCTGTGCAGGAGTTCTCCAGTGCAATCTTCGGCAGATGGCAGCGGCAGCGAAAGCGAGAAGGGTATCCGTTCAAAAAATGGATGCTGGTGCTCAGTTGTGTCGTTATCTCTGTTTTCTTCGCATGGGTTGCCTATCTGGGGGCGACGCGCGTATTTTTTGTCGAAGATTCCAGCCTCTACTGGTCAGAGATCCTGATCATTCTGTTGCTTATACTGATGTGGCGGATGCGGGAGTGGGACTATAAGCTTCGGCGTCTGCGAATCCTCTCGTTTGGCATTATCGCCTTCGCGGCCGTCGCCGGCTGGCGTATTCTTTCACCGGTGCATTTCACGTTTAATAAAGTTTATGATCCCGCCTCTATGTTGACCACAATCATGGTTGCGTTGACTGCGCTGGCCATTCCGCATATCTGGTGTCGTTACCTCTGTCCCTGGCGCGAGGCGATTGCCTGGGCAGGGAAACATAGTGTACGCAAACTTGAAAAAGACGAACACAGCTGTGTTCAATGCGGTACGTGTAATATGAGCTGTAAGCTTGATGCCGTCGAGTATGGGGATATAGATCAGCGAGAATGTCACATGTGTTTGCGTTGTGTGGATCATTGCCCGAACGGGGCGCTTAAGGTGGTCGAGAAATGGAAGAGCGAAGAATGAAAACGCGTGTCCGGTATATGCGCATTGTTGCGTCTCTGAGCACGGGTCCGGTGTACTGCCGGGTGGCAGTTTTGCTTACTTGGATATGCGTGAGCATGTGGTCACTTGCTGCGGTTAGCGCAGTCAACGGTGAACGTTGGCCCATGCAGAGGGGTACGGCAAAAGGCCATGCGCAGTGTGTCCCACCGGAGGATTCGCAGAGTCCGGCCTTGGAGGAATGGCATTTCACCAGTAAACAGAATCGCAGATACAAACAAGGCCTGGCTGTGTGGGCGTCGCCGGCAGTCGCCATGGTCGACGGTGTGCCGATGGCTTTTATCGGCGGTTGTGATTACAAGCTTCACGCGCTCAATCTGGAAAAGAAAAAGCGTCGCTGGTTTAAGATTACGAATGGCGCCATTGCGGATGCCCCTGCCATTGGAAAAATGGGCGAAACGCAGGTCGTCGTATGGGGCTCGGCTGACCGCTATGTTTACGCGCACCAGGCCCGGGATGGCAGATCGTTATGGTCTCACGAATTGGTGGAGCCCTCGCCGTCGCAGGCACCCGCGGGGGTTTCCGCCCCCCT
>CAJXKU010000048.1 GCA_913055945.1 uncultured Lentisphaerota bacterium
TGGGACAGCGTTACAAGCCTCTGTTTCCGTATTTCAGGCATCTGGCACAGGACGGCGCCTTCCGTATAGTCCCGGGTGATTTTGTGGGCACGGAGAGCGGGACAGGCCTGGTCCATATTGCCCCCGGCTTCGGCGAAGACGATCACAATGTGTGCCTCGAGAATGAAATTCCGGTCGTGTGTCCGGTAGATGAAGAGTGTCGCTTCACTTCGGAAGTAGCGGACTTCGAAGGAAGAAACGTGAAGGCGTCTGACGGCGACCTGATGAAACGTCTTAAACAGGAGAAAAAGCTGGTCCATAGAACCACGTATAATCATAATTATCCGCACTGCTGGCGTTGTGAGTCGCCGCTGATCTATAGAGCGGTTTCTACCTGGTTTGTCAAAGTGGAGGCGATCAAGGATCGCATGCTGGAAGCAAATGCAGGTATCCACTGGGTTCCGCAGCATCTGCGCGAAGGGCGATTCGGCAAATGGCTGGAGAATGCTCGGGATTGGGCGGTTTCCCGAAATCGATATTGGGGGTGCCCTCTTCCCATATGGCAAAGCGAAGACGGTGAAGAAACACTGTGTGTGGGGTCCGCCCAGGAACTCGAGGAATTGGCAGGGACTTCTGTGCCTGACCTCCATAAACACTATGTGGATTCGATCGAACTGCCGTCGCAGACAGGCCGGGAAGGGCGGCTGAAACGGGTGCCTGAAGTCCTGGACTGCTGGTTCGAAAGTGGTTCAATGCCTTATGCGCAGCACCATTATCCGTTTGAAAATAAAGAATTCGTCGAACAGCATTTTCCGGCCGATTTCATCGCTGAAGGGTTGGACCAGACCCGCGGCTGGTTTTATACACTCGTTGTTCTGGGGGCTGCGCTGTTTGACCGGCCACCGTTCCGGAATGTGGTGGTCAACGGACTCGTCCTCGCAGAAGACGGGCGCAAAATGTCCAAACGTTTGAAGAATTATCCCGATCCCGTCTATATCATGCACACGTACGGAGCAGACGCTCTGCGCATCTGTATGCTGTCTTCACCTGTGGTCAAAGCAGAGGACTTATGTTTCAGTGAGAAAAAAGTGCGGGATCAGATCCGAACCCTCATCATGCCGATGTGGAACGCCTACAGTTTCCTGGTTACGTATGCGCGGGTGGATAGCTGGGAGCCTCACCAGGTAAAGCCTCCGGCCCGGCCGGAACACGTGCTTGATCGGTGGATACTCTCCCGACTGCATCGAACAATCCAGGATGTCAGAACGTACATGGACAATTATGATCTGCAGGCTTCAGCTACGCGCTTTCGTCTGCTCGTGGAGGACCTGACCAACTGGTATATCCGCAGAAGTCGGCGCCGCTTCTGGAAGAGCGAAAACGATGCGGATAAAAAAGAGGCCTATGCCACGCTTCATACGGTGTTGACGACGTTCACTCAGATAAGTGCACCCTTCATGCCTTTTGTCAGCGAGGAGATGTACCGCAATCTTCGCACGCCGGATATGCCGAAGTCCGTCCACCTCTGCGATTTTCCCGAACCCGACATGGATCGGCTGGACAGCGTGCTTGAAGAACAGATGCAGGCTGTCATCACTGCCGTATCCCTGGGCAGATATCTGCGAACGCAGAAACAGGTAAGAGTGCGTCAGCCGCTGCATAAAACTGTACTTGTCAGCGCTGACGCGAAAACGAGGGAACACCTGCAGCAGATGGAAAACGTCATTGCAGAAGAGCTCAATGTCAAACAGATTGAAATCGACAGTGATGAAGAAGCGTTGGTAACTCTCTCCGCAAAGCCGAATTTTAAGACCTTAGGGCCCCGCCTGGGAAAACGGATGCGCAATGCGGCTGAGAAAATTAAAGGCCTGACGGCTGAATCGATTCGAACCCTGCGGCATGGGGAGACGATCACGCTCGATCTTGAAGACGGCGAATCGCCTGTAGAGATAACACCAGAGGACGTGGTCGTAGAGCGCCATGAGAAAGAGGGACTGCCGGTCGCCAACGAAGGAAATATCACGGTTGCCATCGATACGAAACTGGATGATGCCCTCATCCAGGAAGGGTGGGCACGTGAGCTCATCAATCGGATCCAGAATCTGCGCAAGAACGAAGGTCTGGAGGTAACCGACAATATTGTTGTTGCTTACGCGCTGCCAGAACACGTCGAGAAAGCGCTGGACGCTTTCGCGGACTACATTTCGTCGGAGACGTTGGCTGTATCGCTTTCGCCATCGCAACTCGGAAAGGAGCATGTTGTGGAAATCGATGGCGAAGACTGCCGAATTGCTGTAGAAAGGTGTGATCAACCCAATAGCTGATGGCTGCATTTTTCTTAGCCTTTCTGGAACTTACGTTTGTCATGGTGGCTCTGTTAATCCTCCACAGGATGAAGCCCACCATCGGGAAAGGCGCGTTCTATATTATGGTGGGGATGTTCTTCGTGTTCGGCCAGATCATCAGCGCCTCCGGATTACAGCTTTATTCGCCTCAGCCGGGGTTCTCGGTGAATGTGGGCCACGGCATTCTTCTGGCCCCTTTTCTCGCTACGCTGCTCGTAGTATACGTGGTCGATGGTACGCTGGAGGCCCAGCGTCTTATCCTGGGATTTCTTGCCTTACTGTTCGGTTATTACTATCTCACCAGTATTACCGTGGCCCAAGTTTTCTGGCAGGGATATACAGCCGAAAACAAAGAGACTGTTATGAATATTATCCGTTTTTTCTATCAGGGAAGAGAAACGGTGACTGCGTCTTTTGCGGTGTATGGAATCAATCTGTTCACGTTGCCGGTGATCTATCAGTTTTTCCGTAACTGTCGCCTCAGGATGTTCGTCTGCGTTCTCGCGACACTTTTTTTTGCTCAGGTTATTGACGTATTCGTTTTTGAGCTGCTTATCTCGCGCGGGCTCGGTGACTGGTGGGCGGAGATGCGTTCTACATACCTCGCGCGGGCTGTATCTACAATCTGGTTGAGTGTCCTGGTGGGGATATACTTCTATACCTCCCATTCCCGCGATCCGCTTGATGTGAGGCGGCCGCTGGATATTATTCTGGCATTTCTGGGAGGATATCGTCGTGCGCAGCTTCTGCAGCGACATTTACGAGAGTGGGAGGGACGTTACCGGCTTGTGGTGGAACACAGTAACGATATCATTTCTGTGGTTTCTCAATCGGGAAATATTTTGAGCATTAACAGTGCGGGTACCCGAATCCTGCAGATGGAATCGCATGCGTTGCATCGCTTTACACTTACGGAGCTTGTGTATACCCCTCAGAACGAAAAAGTGGAGTGGGCATCTATCTGGAATACATTGAAACATGAACGTGAGCGTGAGCATGCCGAGCGGGACGTTCCGGTTATTCGTAGAGAATGGCTGGCTTATACTCCCCACGGAAAACCTCTCAACCTGGAGGCCCAGATTTCTGCCGCGGAGCTCGGCGGCAGCCTTGTCGCCGTCATTATTGCCCGGGACATTACGGAACGTCGCCGAATGGAAGAAGAACGTCAGCGTCTTCAGGAGCAGCTGATTCATTCTCAACGGTTGGAGGCGTTGGGACACCTTGCCGGGGGTGTTGCCCATGATTTCAACAATATGCTGCACACCATGCAGGGCGGGATCGAAGTGCTTGAGCGCGATCGGCCCAATTTATCGGAAAATGCTCGACATTCGGTGGAAAATCTGGTTGCGGCTATTGATCGAGCATCGTCGTTGACTTCGCAGCTTCTTGGATTCGCAAGACGCGGTAAGTACCGCATGGAAAAACTGAACGTAGGGGACCTTATTGAAGAAACAAGGGCGTTGTTTGAACCGGTAGCAGGGCGGAAAGTATCGTTTAAAACCATACCGCCGCCGACAACGCTGTTTGTTGAAGGTGATTCGACACAGTTGGAGCAGGTGCTGATCAATTTGCTCGTTAATGCCAGAGACGCCTTTCAGGAGGAGTCGGAGGAGGGGGGGAAGATTGTTCTGCGGGCGGACACGGCTCAGGAGACAACACCGGGCTGGCAATACTGTCCAGAATCCGCGCGCCATCCGGCTGATTATGTCTGTATCCGAGTAAAAGATAACGGCCCCGGCATCCCTGAAGATATTCGTTCCCGGATTTTTGAGCCTTTTTTCACGACCAAATCCGTAGGTAAAGGCACGGGGATGGGGCTGGCTATGGTCTACGGTTGTGTAGCCAGTCACGACGGGTGGATCCACGTAGAATCCGAACCGGGAGAAAAGACTGAATTCTTTGTGTTTTTACCTATAGCACGTTTCGAATCTGAATAAAGACAGCGATATCGGGGCGTCTTTTATCTTATGAATGTCGAAGTCAGCGAGATCTTCTTCAGTATTCAGGGAGAGTCCTCACATGCGGGGTATCCGTCAGTGTTTATCCGTTTAACGGGATGTAACCTGCGTTGTTCGTACTGTGATACGAGCTATGCGTACACGGCAGGTGAAGAGTGGACGGTGAACGGCGTCCTGCGCCAGGCCCGGCAGTACCGGGTCGACAGGGTTACGGTTACCGGGGGAGAGCCGTTGCTTCAGGAAGCAGCAGTCCCTCTGGTCAATGCCCTGGAAGAAGAAGGGTTTATAACGTTGGTTGAAACCAACGGAACTGTGCCTTTACCTTACCAACGGAAGTTTGTTACTGTTATGGATATCAAGACGCCGAGCAGTGGGGAAATTGCAAAACTTTACCCTCCTAACATCCGCCGTCTTCAGGCCGGGGACGAAGTCAAATTCGTGATCGGCGATGAATTGGATTTTAAATGGGCGTCGGCTAAGACCCGGGAGTATAGGCTCCGGGAGAGGCACGTGGAGGTGTTGTTTGCGCCTGTCTCTGCCAGACTGTCACCTCGGATCCTGGCAAGATGGATACTGAAGGAGCAGCTCGCGGTACGATTGCAGCCGCAGTGGCATAAAGTACTGTGGCCGAATGTGGTCCGAGGGGCCTGAACAGGAAGGCGTCGCGGGCAGACCAAAAGGACCTCGCGTGCGTGGCTGCGGTCCAGAACTCAAGCGCACCCTCCGCGGTTTTTGTGACAAGCTGGATGCCTGACCATACGGTCTTTTGCAAATGTAACGCAACGTAACGCAACAGATTTTGACAATTGCGATAGCCGGTTCGTTACCTCTGGCGCCACGCCCTGACGGACTGAGCGCCTGAGGTGCTGCAGGCTGATACCACGTGTGATTTCGGCAACCAGGTTGCGCAGGATCGTGAGTTATGGCGGTCTATTTTTTACCAGTCGTACCGCAAGTCGGCTTGTATGCGTTAAATTATTGGTTGTGATCAGCGGAACGAGGGTGGGAACGAGCACGTGAAGTCTGCCTCTGGAGTACCGGTGGCACATCGGGGGTGCCTCGTATAAGAGAACTGCGTTCAGCGTGTTAAATTGCGTTTACTATGTCGTTACCATCGAGGATGTTTTCGTCACGCTGGACGCAGTCCCTCGTATGAGACTCGGTACAGCGACTGTATGAATCCAAAGCATACTGAAGTATGTCGCGCCAGCAAAAGCTCAGGAAAGGAGGAAACGAGCGATCGAGGAAATCTTTCATTGGAATCCTGTGGGTAACCAATCCCACCCGGTAAGGTTGACCACCGCCGGAAGCGAGCCCTGCGTAGTCGTCCGTGAGGGCGGCACGAGGCATGGGCAGTGAGTGTGAACGCCGTGTGATTGAGCCACGAAATAGTATTGGTTGGTTTGGACTCTGTGGTCATACTAGCAGGGTCAACAGTCAGGCGCTGTAATGGTCTGGCGTCTGGACGGCCCGGGGTCTGAGAGCAGGGCAGACACACACGAGGGGTCCCTGGGAAGCTGGGAGAGCCGTCAGGCCTCCTCGTCGGGATAATAGCCGTCAATAGGGCGTTTCGGCATAAATAATGCAGCCCCGGCATTGGTGCCGCGGCATCGGCCACACCGATGAGCCATCCTCCGGGATGGAACACAGATCAAACCGATGCAGACGAGGTACCGGTAGCGACAGCGTGATACGTGAAGTGAACGGGATGGGCGGACGGCAGTCTTAGCAGATGCATAATACCGTTAGAAACCCGGGAAACCGGTCCCGCCGGAAGCCGGGGAGTAGGAAAGGGATCTGCCGGGACATGGAACCGTGTTTGGGCAACACTGTATGCTTCCCAGAAACCAAATAAGGTGTTAACGAGACAGACCGGATAGCAATGTGGTCTTAGTTGCTACGAGGCCATAGGGTGCGTGACCGTGGTCATGCAGCGAATCCATGTCGTGCCAAAGGCATCGGTCGGGAGGAAATGCCTGATCGCCGAGGAACCGGATGCGGGAATGCTGCTCGTCCGGATCTGTGGGGGCGCCCTGGGGTAACCCGGGCGCGCTACCCGGAAATTCTGAAGTAGATGGACATTGACTTCAATATTGAATATTCAAGATTCAACGGTTCAACATTTTCAAGTCTCCCCCTGGGGTGTCAGGGCGGCTCCGCCGCCCGGCGGTTTGGCTCGTACGTAAAACACTGGGTACTTGTTGAAGTACTCGTCTACCACGTCGGTCAAGGTACCACCAACTTTCCGCGGAATCAGGCATCTGAAATTTCGCAGTTGATTTTGTGGTTGCATGTGCGGAATTCGTAAATGTGCTTAACAAGCGTTCGGGTCAGCGCGCTGTCCTGCACATTGCCGCGGGCGTCAGCAGGATAATCTTCATGTCCAGCCGTAACGACCAGTGCCGGATATAGCCAATGTCGTGGTCTACGCGCTGTCGGAGATGTGCCGGATCCGCATTTTCTCCCCGCCAGCCGTTCACTTGTGCCCATCCGGTAATCCCCGGCTTGACCAGAAACCGTTCTTCGTAGCCGGAGATGTTCGCGCGGAAATAAGCGTCTTCGGTTTCTTCATGGGGGCGAGGGCCGACCAGCGACATTTCGCCTTTCATTACGTTGATGAATTGCGGAAGTTCATCCAGTGAAGTGTACCGAAGAAAACGGCCCCACTTTGTTGACGTAGACGGGACGGTCTGCGTGTCCGCTTGCTTTGAAGATATGGTGCGGAATTTTATGATGTGAAAATACTGTTCGGCGAATCCGCGGCGTTTCTGCCGGAATAATACGGGGCCGCCTTGAACCACTTTCGATATAAAGGCGATAGACAGGAAAAGCGGAAGCGAAAGGAGGAAAAGAATCCCTCCAAGCAGATAATCTTCGATAAGGCGGATACTGAACCGGTTTTTGGGATGATACTCCACGTTCGTCGTACCTATGAAGAGTGAAAAATCCGTCCATTCCGCCATTGCTCCCAGGTGGTTTCAAACCAGCTCTGATCCGCAGGCAACGCTCGCGGCGTAACAGGCGTTACGTCGAATACACCGGCAGAATCCTGTTGCTGTTTCGTCTCCAAAATTTCGTTGCGCTTTTCCATATGTTCGGATCGATGGCGTAACTCACTGCCGCGCTTGCTGTCCACGGAGAGGTCACCGTGCTCGTCAAGCACCATGCACGCACCGCGCGAACCGCCGTCATGCGCAATGTAGTACCGCATGGTCTCCAGAAATGCGATGCTGGTCAAGGCCAGATGCTTGTCTTCGGTCGCGCGCACAAGCTGGTGGCGTTTTCGACAGTGAATCCCTTTGTCCAGGATCCGGGCGTAAAGCTGTTTTGCTTCCGCCAGCGCTTTGGCAATACCCTCTTCGCTGCGCATAAATCCGGCATACTGCGTCATCCGCCGTTTGATCGCCGGACGGATTTCCTCCAGCTTCAGCGCTTCGCTGCCCGCACGGAGGTAGCTTGAATACTCGCTGTGTTGTGCCTCCAGTTGCTGGCGGGCGGATTCGATGAAGTCGGTCAGCGAACGTGGGCCTTCTTTGTATACGTTCGCAATATATTGGGCAGCCCGGGCTGCACCCACTTGACCGCTGTTGAGAGCGCTTCCGCCGGGGCGTACGCCGTGGGTACCGTTGATTTCGCCTATGGCGAACAGATGCTCAATGCTGGTCTCCCACCAGGCGTTTCCGCGCAGCCCCCCGTTTGCGTGTTGGGCACAGACGGCCACCTCCAGCGGCTCGCGCAGATCGATGTTGTGTTCCCCGTACAGATCAATGGCTTGCGGGTTCATGTGCAGCAGGCGTTCATAAGGCAACTCCTGATACGCGCCGGACGTTTCCAGATAGGTCCGCGCTTCTTCGTATAGAGCCCCGATCTGCAGAGGGTCCATCTGCGGAGACGGGACGGGATTATTCATGAAATCCATGAAAACGCGGCGTCCCTCCATCACCTCCCGGTGTACGGCGATATCCACCAGGGAAGAGCCGGAATTCTGCACCCGGGAGGCATGGAACGGCCACTGATACCCTTTCAGAAAAATCGCTGTCGCCATGGTCGGCATATCTTCAAAGTAGTCGTGCAGGAAGTACCGCACGTCGCTCGTGCCGTCCGCAGCGGTGCTGTAGTAATTCGGGATCACCTGCTGATAGGTACCGGAAACGTTCCAACGGAAAGACGTCGAAGCCAAGCCGTATTGTAACTCTGTCAGGTTATTGGCCACGGCGCCGATTTCGAACGCCAGGCCGTGCGAGCCCACTTGGCCGTGCGGCCAGGAGGCCATCTCATACAGTTCGCCGGGGCCGCCGGTGGCAAGGACCACATTTTCCGCATTGAAGACTGTCAGCCCGAAATTATCCTTGAAGGTGGAACGTCTGTTCACACAGACGACGCCGGTGACCCGACGCCCCGTTGACGTCTCTTCCGTAAGGAGTTTGACTGCTTCGTGATGGTCAAAGATGGGAATCTGATGGTGCTGAACCTGGTCCAGCAGGCAGGAGAACATATGTATCGAGGTTTTGGGACCGGCGGACGTTCCCCGCTGGCGTGGATCGTGGTCGGTCTTATAGCCCACGTATCCGCCGAATTCATTGTAGGGGAAGGGTACCCCCATTTTGCACAGATCAAAGAACGCCGGAAGCGAGCCGAGCCCTTCAATATAGGCGATATCTCCGTGCATCATGCCGCCTTCGTACAGCGTCCGGGCGAATTCCATCGGGCTATCCGGCGCGTCGCCGAACGCCGCCATCCTGTAGTAGGTCTGTTTGTCTGATCCGGCATTGTTCGACGTTCCGCTGCCCAGTCTATCCGTCACCACAGCGACATCCTTCATTCCGTTGGCGTAGAGCATGTCGGCGCATTTCAGTCCAGCCGTCCCGGCGCCTACGATCAAAGTGTTGACTGAAATCACGGGTGCTGTCACTTGTTCCCCGTCTTGGCTATTGAAGGATATCCTGTCCTTCAGCATTGGTGCCACGGTCTCCTGGATTTTTTTATTCCGGTTGTGTTGGACGTTTTCCAAGTCTCTGACGAACGACCATCAGCCGCTGTTTGAGGTGGCGTTCGATTTTATGGTATTGTACCATGTTCACGTTTGGAAGCAAGTGATGAAGCGGCATAACGCCGGCGATAAAAACGGGCGGAATGACTGCTGCTGAAAATGGGACGACAAATGTCATAGTACCATCGGTCCGTTGCAGGGTACGTACAAGATAAAAAGAGCGTTTTCGGTCACGATAAACAAAACAGGAGGTTTACGGGTGGAATCAGAGGTCTCAGTCTACGGTGTTAACGCTTTGGCATATGGGGTGATCGGCGACGGTTGCAGTGATGATGCGTCGGCGATTCAACGGCTTCTGGATGCGGACCATGAGCTGATATATTTTCCGCCGGGTCATTACCTGATTGGTGCGCCGTTGCGCGTTCACTCAAATACGCGGGTGCAGGCTCACCGGTTTGCGCGTTTCACTTTCGCGGATGGAGCAGCGCAGGATGCGCAGTCTTTCCTTCTATGTAATGCCGATATGGAAAAGGGCAATGAAAATATTTCGATCAAGGGCGGTATCTGGGATGGAAACAACGTAGGCAATCCCCGGGGTGAAGAAAATGACCGGAACGGGTTTACGGGCGCCATGATAAACTTCAAATGGGTGCGTGGCCTAAGCCTGACCGATATGACGCTTAAAGATTCGACGGCCTACCACACCCGGCTTTCCGGCGTGAAGGACTTCCGAGTGGAACGTCTGCGCTTCCAGGATACAGTGCACACGGCAAATCAGGATGGCGTCCACGTCGCAGGTTGCTGCGAAGATGGTCTGATACGGGATATAGCGGCCGTGGGTGAAGAATGTACCGGAGATGACTTAGTTGCGCTCAATGCCGATGATGCGCTGGATCGATCAGAGACGCGTGGAAAGCTCGGCGGCCCTATTCGGCGTATCAGGGTAGACGGTTTACGCGCCGATGATTGTCACTCGTTTGTACGCATGGCGTCAGTATGGGCCGAACTTGAAAATATCGAGATCAACGATGTGCAGGGTGGATGCCGTGTAAACGTAGTGAACGCGGATGCGTTGCGAGGGTGTGCCGCGCCCCTGTTTTATCCCGACGACGAGCGTTATGCGCAGGGAGCTGGTCTCTTACGGAGTGTAAGGTTGCGGAATGTCCGTGCATTTAAGTCGGGAATCAACCGGACGCCGCTCCTGCGTTTGGACGAACGCATGCAGGACTTCAGCGTAGAGGACTTTGTGCGCGTGTACGAACAGGATGCAGCGCCACAGGTGCCGACATTGCAGGTTGCATACCAGAGGACCGACGATATTGTGCTTGAGGGTATCGCTGAGGGCGAGCTCGAGGCATGTGAAAATGCTTCTGAATGCGGCCGGTTCTCCTCGATGCGGCTGCCTGGTTCCGTTCCTGAGTCTCCCGTGTTCCGGGTGGAAGCCGGAATAGAACCGACCGGCTGTTTTATCTGTTGCTGTCGGCATTTCGAACTGTTCCGTGTCGGGAGTTGCCGCCTAGAGCCCCTGCCGGAGCCTGACCGGATGGTGGCAAAAGGGCAATACAAGTAAGTACCTACGCGGCAAGCACTGAGGTGGCGCCGGCTTAGGCTCGATGGCAAACCGGTGCATCCGCAGGGGGTAATTTAGGTACGGAGCCGTCCGCCGGCGTTAGAAACAGCGGATACCGGCGGTATCCGCTGTTCCAGGTGGTCGAACATTCCAGAACTCACGCACATACCGCGTTTCTCGCCGCCGGACAACGTCCTAAGACGGTCGCGTGGTTGTATGATCGAGGGCCAACGGCCCGATTTCATATCATAGCCCAGAGAATGTCCCCGCGCCAGGTCGCGGCGTACAGTGATCTCGATGTTGCTGTTTATCTCACACCCGAAGCAAACGTGAATGCTTAACTCTGGCGTCCCAGTTCTTCTGAACGAGTTTTGGCCGCGTGAACCGTTTTCTTCAGAAGCCCTTCCAGATCATGTTCCGCCAACACCGACAACCCCTCAGCCGTGGTTCCGCCTTTCGAGGTTACATTGTTCCGCAACTGTTCCGGCGTGCCCTCCCCTTGTTTCACCATCTGCGCAGCGCCCAGAACCGTCTGCACCGCAAGTTCATCGCTGAGTTCGCGGGGAAGACCCTGGTCCGCACCAGCTTCACCAAGGGCGCGGATAAACTCGAACACGTACGCAGGGCCGCTTCCGCTTACCGCTGTTACGGCATCCATCATTGATTCGGGTACTTCTCTGACCAGACCTACCGGCCCGAACACTTTCCGGACCCAGGCTTTGTCATCTTCTGTCACATCGCTGTCCGCGCTGAACGCGATGCTTCCGCGCCCGATGCCCATCGGGGTATTGGGCATAACCCGAACAATGCGGTGGGTCTGAACATACTCGGCGAGCCGCGACAGGGAGACGCCGGCGGCGATGGATACCACGAGCTGGTCTTCCCGGATGGCGGGAAGGCGGGCCGCAGCTTCCCCCATCTGCTGCGGCTTCATCGCCAGCACGATCACGTCCGCCTTATCAATACGAACATCATCGTAATCCCGTGCAGCGACGCCGGTTTGGCCCGAAAAGGTTGACCTGGCCTCGGCGGAAGGGTCGACCGCAGAGATCTCTTTCGGCGTATGGACCTGAGCGCTCAGCACGCCGCGCACGATCGCCGTTGCCATCTTTCCCGCTCCGATGAATGTGATCTGCATAAAACCGCTCCTTTGTATATACGTCTACCGTTCCGTACCAATTCTGTCGGGTTCCAGGCTCAGGGCTTTTCATCTTCTGCAATCCAAGCCTACTGCTGCCACCTTGCGCCCCGTCAGCGCACGATTATGGTAACAAACTATACCATCCGAGCTTGATGTTTCGGATAACGCTATTAATTTCCGTCATTAGCCGAGCACGTCTTTACTTCCCGCGAGGCGGAGAAGTGCGCTTCGGGACCCGGACAAATAAAAGGAGATCAGCGACATGAAGCTTACAGGCGTTTATACAGCCATGGTGACCCCGTTCAAGAACGGAGAAGTCGACTACGGCAGGATGGAGGAACTGGTCGAAGAACAGATTCAGGCCGGAGTCTCAGGGCTTGTACCCGTGGGCACGACGGGCGAGTCGCCGACCATCACCTTCGAGGAGCACCCCAAAGTTATTGAAACGGTGGTCAGCGTTGCGGCCGGCCGGTGCAAGGTAATCGCCGGAACCGGCGCGAACTCGACCGAAGAAGCCGTCAAGCTCACAAAGATGGCCGCGCAGGCTGGAGCGGATGCCACACTGCAGGTCACCCCGTATTACAACAAGCCGACACAGGAAGGGTTGTACAGACATTTCACCGAAATCGCCGAAAAAGCGAAACTTCCGGTGGTGCTTTATAATGTTCCGAGCCGTACAGGAAAAGAAATCGACGTCAGCACAATTGTTCGACTTTCCGAACATCCGGGTATCGTTGCCCTGAAAGAGGCGAGTCCTAACGTGGACCGCGTGGGTCACATAATCAATGACTGTGATATAACCGTACTCAGTGGTGACGATTCATTGACCATGCCGCGGATGAGCCTAGGTGCAGAGGGCGTCATCAGCGTGGCATCGAATATCGTACCGGAGAAAATCGCGCAGATGGTCAACGCGGCCCTCGAAGGGGACTTACGAGAAGCCCTGCGGTGTCAAAAAGAGCTGTTCCCCCTGTTCCGGGACTTTACACTCGAAACCAACCCGATTCCGATTAAAGCCGCTATGGCAATGGCCGGAAAAATCGAGGAAGAGTACCGACTCCCGCTTTGCGCTCTCAGCGCCGAGAATCATGACAAACTCAAAAACACCCTGCGTTGGGCTGGATTATTGGCAACCGCCGCGAGCTGATCCGGCTGTTGGACATCGTTTCGGCCAATACCGGCCGTCGTCGGTGACAACTGCGGCGTCCGTGCATGCTGCAGCCCACATCGTAAAACCGAATATTTCATACGACAATCAGTCAGCCGCAGAATGAACGACCAGTAGCCATTAGGTTTGAACGAAGGCCCGGAAAACGCCGGTTTAAGCTCCAGCAGGCAGGTCCAACGGGATCTATGATTGTAAATTACGCAGTTCAGCAACGCGAAGCCGATTCAGGAGAGTGATTATTATGCAACCGACGATCGTCATCGGCGCAGCCGGCCGAATGGGAAGTGCAATCGTCAGACAGGTCGTCCAGGATGAAGACCTCTATCTGGCCGCAGCGATTGAAAGCCCCGACAGCACTCATCAAGGGGAGGACGCCGCGCAGGTCGCAGGCCTTGCGCCGTGCGGGGTCACGATAACCTCGGATGCTGTGGCGGCCGTAGGCGTGAATTACGCAATCATCGACTTCTCCGCGCCCGATTGCACCATGGCGCATATCGCGACGTCGATTCAGAAGAATTGTTATGTCGTTATCGGCACAACCGGATTCTCCCCGGAACAACGCGCACAGATCGAGGAGACAGCCGCCGGCGGACGTGTAGTCATGGCACCCAACATGAGTGTCGGCATAAATCTGCTTCTTGCTTTGTGCGGTCGGGTAACACCCGCGCTGGGGTCAGACTACGATACAGAAATCGTGGAAGCACACCACAACCGCAAGAAAGATGCGCCCAGCGGTACTGCCCATCGGCTCGGGGAAAAAATTGCAGAGGCGAAAGGTGTGCGCTACGAAGACTGTGTCCAGCACGGCCGGGAAGGCCAGGCCGGACCCCGCTCCGGTGATGAAATCGGTGTGCACGCGGTGCGGGGCGGCGATATCGTGGGCGAACACCACGTCATCTATGCAACGGACGGCGAACGTATCGAGCTGACTCACAAGGCCTCGAGCCGTCAGACGTTCGCCAAAGGCGCTGTCCGGGCAGTCAAATTCCTCCTGTCCGCCGATAAAGGCCTCTACGATATGCAGGACGTCCTGGGCCTGAAGGACTTCGCCTGATTGATACGGCCCGAACGCACCGTCTATTCGGGGTCCGCCGGCAGGTGAGCAGTGCTGCTATTCAGCATTTCCACCCACTCCTGCCCTGTCATTTGTTCCAGTTTAAGTACTTGGCGGGTATGCTCGATCTGCTCGTCAAGCCGCCTCCGCAGATACTCATCTTCAGTTCTCTCTCTCGCATTCTCCAGCTGTTTCAATGCCCCCTCATAGTCCGCAGGAATCCCCTGGGAGGGTGCTCCGTGGGTCAACAGGCTGGCCAACCTCATATATGCCTCCGGCCAGTCCGGCCAGTTGTTGATGATTTCCTGCGTTTCGCGTTGCGCTTCGCTGAAAAATCCGAGCTGAGCCTGCAGCCGCGCACGCGAGAGCATATTGTAGGCCCACACTTCATCTTCCACGTCGGGAAAGACGCGGACAAACTCTTCCAGAAACTGCTTACCTTCCCTGACAATGGCATCATCCAGCTCAGCGAGTTCCGCATACTGACACTCCACATCCAGGTACCAGGATATAAGCGGTTCAGCCGGCTGAAAAATGTCAGCGTTTCCGTAAAGGGGTACAGGATGGCGCACATGCTCAGGCACGATCTTTTTCAGCTCCTGCCAGAACCTTTGCCAGCACCGCAGACTATGCAGTCGTTCATTCTCGCTCATGTACTGGTAACCGGCCAAGAGCCAGCGGTTGAGTGGGATATCCTTCTGCGGCATCGCTTCACCCTGAAGCGTCCGCATCGGGATTGTTTCCGTACGATCAATACAGCACTTCTTGAATTTCCGGCCGCTGCCGCACGGACACGGCGAATTACGGCCGATCTCTTTGGCGTTCGGGTAGACCGGAACCGTTTCAGCCATATCCTCAACAACCTGGAGCAATTCTTCGTCCGTCAACTCCCTGTAGCGGCTGACGGTAAACATCGGCAGCCAATGCTCGAAGAATTCTTCGGGGGCCTTCAGACGATCCTCGTGTGTGCTGAAGGACGGTTCGGACGCATCATTGCCTGTACAGTTCTCCTCCGCGCAGTCCATCGTTTCCCAATCAATCAATCCGCAGGCGTAGGCGCGCCTGATCAGAGGTAACGCCGGCCCGTACCCGAACCGGGCACAAACAGCCGCGGTAATATCCCATATCTCCGCCGGATATTTTTCCAGCCCTTCGTCCAGCAGGTAATAGCAGTATTCGGAAATACGCTGCAGGCTGATCGCTTCCCCGTTGGCGCCATCATCATGGAAATACAGGTAGACGAGCGCATCGAGCGCAGCACCACGGGCAAATGCGTATGCCGTTGGCGATTCCACCACTGTCTTGAGCTGATCCACCCGGCCCTGGCAGGTTAAGGCCAGAAATTTATGGAGAACTTCGGTAATCCAATCGTCCAGCAGGATATCCAGTTGCGGTATCGGGAGTACAGCGATGCGTACATACCGGTCGAACGCCGCGGCAGACTGCTGTTTCGCGCACAGGTACATCGCCCATCTTGACAGTCCGCCCCCATTGTACAAGGGGTTTTCAACGGCTTTGTCGATTTCGGCCAGAAGCGCGGGCTCCGCCTGATCCCAGTTCGCCTGGAGCCAATTCACTGCTTCGGCGGGAAATTCCTCCTCGCACGAGTCCAATTGTTCGAATGCTGCGGTGATATCCATATTTTCTCTGTCCTTCTAAGCTCTCGCCAAATTTGGAATATTCAATCATAGCATTACGTTCTGAGTCACCCGCACACCAGATACGCCGACGCACCGCAACACCGGCACGCCGCCCCCCCGACACCCCGAAGGGGTCTTTCTCACATAGGGGACTGGAAAACCGCCTGCGCCCTTTTCGGGCGCAATATATGTGGTGTGGTTCGCCGTGCACCCCCCCGGCTCACGCCGGGGGCTACCTACCTGCGCCCCTTCGGGGCGCAAAATATCTTCACCGGACACCCGACAACATGTCCGGGGCACCGGAACATACCACACC
>CAJXKU010000049.1 GCA_913055945.1 uncultured Lentisphaerota bacterium
AAATGCGAGAAAACTATCCCTTCGGCCTGTTTGCGTATTCGCCCCGTGACGTGGTTCGCCTGCACTCTTCGTCCGGAACTACCGGCAATGCCACAGTAGCCGGATATACAGCCAACGACCTCGAGGTGTTTGCGGAGCTTGTGGCGCGTTGCCTTGTTGCATACGGCGGAACTCCTCAGGATGTGCTGCAGGTGGCTTACGGGTACGGGTTGTTCACGGGCGGCCTGGGGCTGCATTACGGCAGTGAAAAGCTGGGAGCCACAACCATCCCCATCGGCGGAGGCAATACGGAAAAACAGTTGATGCTCATGCGGGACTTCGGGACCACTATGTTGGCCTGTACGCCCTCCTACGCGGTGAACATTGCCGATTACAGGGCCACGAAGTGGCCGGATTTCAACCTGGCCGACACGCGGCTGCGTATCGGGATATTGGGGGCAGAGCCCTGGAGTGAGGAAATGCGGTGGGAAATCGAGAGCAGGCTGAATATTCACGCTTACGACATCTACGGTCTTTCCGAAGTGATGGGGCCCGGTGTTTCGGCGGAATGTTCGGCCAAATCCGGACTCCACGTGTTCGAGGATCATGTATACCCCGAGATCATCGATCCGGACACAGGCGAAGTCCTGCCGGAAGGTGAAGAGGGTGAAATCGTGTACACGTCGCTCACGAAAGAAGCATGCCCTGTGATCAGATACCGGTCGCGGGATATCAGTCGGCTTTACCACGATGGCTGCTCCTGCGGCCGAACGCACGTGAAAATGGAGAAGGTTTCCGGCCGCAGCGACGATATGCTTATTATCCGCGGCGTAAACGTGTTCCCGTCCCAGATTGAAACAATCCTTATGGAAAACGAACAGACGGCGCCTCACTACCAGATTATGCTTGACCGGGAAGGCGCGATGGACGAAGTAGAAATACGT
Source organism: uncultured Lentisphaerota bacterium (assembly GCA_913055945.1). Classification (GTDB taxonomy): domain Bacteria; phylum Verrucomicrobiota; class Lentisphaeria; order Oligosphaerales; family CAJXKU01; genus CAJXKU01. The sequence goes on from CAJXKU010000049.1 coordinate 924, forward strand.
GTGGAGGTAACGCCCGAGATGTTTTCGGACGAAGTGAAGCAACTGGATAAGCTGTCTCATAAACTGGAAAGCAGGATCAAGCAACTGTTGGGTATTTCGGCCAGGATCAAGCTGGTCGAACCGAACTCGATCGAACGCAGTGTCGGTAAAGCAAAGCGCGTGATTGATCGGCGCTGAACAAAAAGCAAGGAGTGTTTCCATGACTGTCAATCAGGTTTCAGTTTTCCTTGAGGATGAACCCGGCCACCTCGAAAAGGTTCTGCATGTGCTGGCGGAGGCGGGTATCAACGTCATTTCCCTGACGATTGCTGAAGCCTCAGGGTATGGATTGCTCCGAATGATCGTGGACGAACCGGATGACGCTGTGAAGGCATTGCACGCGAGCAACATCACCTGCCTTGAGACTGCGGTCCTCGCGGTGGAAATCCAGGACGTGCCGGGTGCACTTCTGAGCGCGCTGCAGGGCTTCGAACAGCGTGAGCTCAACATCGAATACCTGTACACGTTTCCCGAGCGAAAACAGCCGGACCGCATCGTGGTCATCTTTCGTTTTGAAGAAGCCGACGCGGCGGAGAAGTTGCTCCGCGAGGACGGCTACCGCATTCTGTCGCATCAGGATATAACAGGAGCGTGAACATCGCATGAACAAGCGCATTATGATGGGCAACGAAGCTGTTGCCCGCGGCACATATGAGGCCGGCTGCCACGTGGCTGCCGGCTACCCCGGAACCCCTTCCACCGAAATTCTTGAAGCGCTCAGTCGCAACGCCCCGGACGTAAAATCCCAGTGGTCGCCGAATGAAAAGGTGGCGCTCGAGGTCGCGTTCGGCAGTGCGCTTGCCGGAGCACGGGCACTTGCCACCATGAAGCACGTGGGCGTAAACGTTGCGGCGGATCCTCTTTTTACGTTCTCCTATACAGGCGTCAACGGCGGCCTCGTCATTATCAGCGCAGACGATCCGGGCCAATGGTCGTCCCAGAACGAACAGGACAATCGTAACTACGCGCGTCATGCAAAAGTCCCTATGCTTGAGCCCTCCAGCCCGGACGAAGCACGCCGATTCGTGAAGCAGGCCTTCCAGCTCTCAGAGGACTACGATCGTCCAGTCCTTGTCAAAGTTCCCACACGCATCGCACATTCCCGGGCAATTGTCGCGGAGGAAGAGGTCTGCACCAGAGAACTGAAGCGTTTCCAGCGCGATCCGCAGAAATACGTCATGATTCCTATCCATGGGCGCCAACGGCATATCGTTATTGAAGAGAAGCAGACCGAACTCGCGAACGTGTCTGACCACACCGCCCTGAATCGCGTGGAATGGGGCGACACGAAGCAAGGCATCGTCACTGACAGTGTCGCTTACCAGTACGTGAAAGAAGTCGCACCTGAAGCTTCTGTCTTAAAGCTCGGTATGGTGTGGCCGTTGCCCCGCGAAACGATACAGGATTTCGCTGCCGGCGTGGACGGGCTCATCGTGGTGGAAGAGCTGGATCCGTTTATTGAAAACGAAATCCGGGCGATGGGAATTCCGGTTGCTCACGGGAAAGACGTTATTCCGAACTGCGGCGAGTTAACCCCTGACATCGTCGCGCAGGCCTTGAACAAACCACGGGCAGAAAATCATATCCCTGCCTGCCCCGAAACCTTGCCTCCCCGTCCGCCCCGCTTGTGTAAAGGGTGCCCCCATGCACCGATCTTTACAGCTCTGAAAGAGCTTGACCTTAACGTCATCGGCGATATCGGGTGTTATACCCTCGCCGCATTGGCGCCTTATAATGCCATGCATACACAGGCTTGCATGGGCGCATCGGTAGGGATGCATTTCGGCATGGAGAAAGCCTCCCCGCAGATGGCGGAAAACTCAGTGGCCGTCATCGGCGATTCAACCTTTGTCCATTCCGGCATCACGCCCCTGATCGACATCGTGTACAACCAGGGCACGGGAACCGTTATTATTCTTGATAACCGCACCACCGCCATGACCGGCCACCAGGAACACCCTGCTACGGGGGTGACATTGAGCGGCGAAGCCACTCATGCGCTGGACATTCCGAAGATTTGCGAAGCTACGGGCGTACAGCGGGTTTTCACCGTTGATCCCTTTGAAGAGGAAGACCTGAAAGGGCTGATTCAAACCGAAGTCGAAACACGTGAACCATCGATCATTGTCGTGAATCGACCCTGTTTACTTAAATGAGAGAGGATGGCGCTATGACAAATATCATTATGGCCGGTGTAGGCGGTCAAGGGGTACTTCTTGCCTGTCGTGTGCTGATGGAAGCAGCGTTCTACAGCAACTACGATGTCAAGGAGTCAGAGATTCACGGCATGGCGCAGCGCGGCGGGAGTGTGGAGGCGCATGTACGCTTCGGTTCCGACGTTGCCTCACCTCTCATCCCCAACGCAGCGGCGGACTTTATTGTCAGTTTCGAATTGTGTGAAGCGGTGCGGAAACTGGACTACCTGGGAAAACACGGGGTGCTCTTCGTGAATAACGAGAAAGTTATCCCTTCCTCCGTCCAGGCCGGTCTCGCGGAATACCCTGAGGCGCTGGACACGTGGCTCGACAACAACGTACCCAACGTTCACCTGCTCGATACGCTGCAGGCGCGCAAGGACATCGGAAGTAAACGGTGCCTGAATATCCTCATGCTCGGCGCCTTGTCAAACCGCCTTGACATCCCGGAAGAAAACTGGCTCAGCGCCATACGTGAACTCGTGAAGCCGAAGTACGTGGACACCAACATCGACGCCTTTAACTACGGCCGCTCCTGCACGGCGTGATTACTGCTTTTTTCCAAGAGGGAGGAAGTGGCTTATTGCCCCCAAAGGGCTCGCGAGGACGTTCACCATTTTCTTTTGCGCCAATTAATTAAAATTCAAGAGAGGTTTCAGGGGAATATGACGCAACAGAAAGATAATCAACCTCCCAATCTTCATCTTGACTTTCCGCGTACGCCGTGGAAGCTCTCGTTGGCGTGTTATCTTTTCCTCCTCCTGTTGCTTTCTGTCTTTTATGGGCCTCATCTTTATTCCTTGGGGATGCGGGTGCTCCTTGGGGCTTACGCTGTATACCTGGGGGGCGTATTACTGCTTTTATGGATACTCCCTGCTTTACAAGGCCCACGCTCGGTAGCTATCACCGAAAACGGATTGCAGGTCGATAAACGGATAATTCCATGGGAAAACATTGAGAGTATAGACCATGGCTTCAAGGGAGTTTGGAAACGCATTGGCGTTCGCATCCGCGTTAAAAAATCACGCTTCCTTGAATTTCAAAAATCCTCTTTGCGAGCAAGCAAGGACGCGTTCCTGCCGTCTACGCCGGAACTTTACCGTGAAATTCTTGCACAACTGCCGCGCTACATCTCCCGCTCTGTTTTTTCTTCCAGTGTAGAGCGCGCACTAAAGGATCCGGAGTCGGAGGGGGAGCCTAAGAAAATTTTTGCGGGTTTCGTACTTTCCACAAATGCTGTATTATTAGCCCTGCTGTTTGGCTCCCATGAAGCAAATCTGTTTACAATCTTGTGCGTGGGGATCGCACTGTTTTTCGTATCCACAAACGCTCCTTTCTATTGCTTGTCGTATAGTTCGTCCGCCAGAGGTGCATTCCTTGGTACATGTCTTCGCATCCCTGGGATCGTTCTGCCGGTATTCGGGCTTCATATGATATTGTTGCCGCCGATGGCCGCCTACGAGACTGTAGTGGCGGCTGGGTTTATCTTTACCGGTCTCGGTGCGGCAATGCTGGTGATTAAAAAGGAGCTTACCGTCCGCGCGAATGTTATTATTCTGTTGATTGCAACCAGTGGGGCGAGTATGAGTTACTTATATTTGGACGCTCAACACTGGCCTGTTCGCGATATTTCTCATTTTTTTGCCCAATCCGACTCGATAACGCTGATCTGGGGGGAATCCGGTAAGTATATTGCGCCGTGGTATGGCCAACAGGATGGTACCATGTTAGAAATACCGAGCTTCCAAACAAAGAGCCTGCCGAAACATGATCACAGTGCAGTGATTCATTGGCTGGGATCACGATACGTGATACGAAGGGTGTGCTCAAACGAGAAAGAAAAAGAACTCTGGGCATATGATTTTCCTCGAGGCAAAAGCACCTTATTGGCGAAAAGCAAATCCCTGCGCTTGGCTCACGGCACATGTTTTCAGCCTGCGAATGCCGGCGTTGTTTGGCTTGAAAAACCGGAGGAAGGCAACACTACACTGCACGTCCGGAAATTGAATCCTGGCGAGTTTGCGATGGAACCTCAAGAACTGCCGGAAAGCGTGACGTGGACGCAGGCGGGCTGGGCCGGATCTAACGAGATCCTGGTGTACGGTGGCGAAAAGCGGCAGACGTCGTCTCCTGACAGAAAGAAAGATGATGACCAACAACGCTATCACGTCATCCGCATGTCCACTGAAGGTGATCTGAACGAAGAATTTGTAACGGAAGAGAAGTACCAATGCTTTCGGGCCGGACCAGACATGCGGTATGCCGTGGCATCTAAAGCCGATGACATAGACGAAGATCCGCTTTATTGCATTGATCTCAAGAGCGGATCTTCCGTGCGTTTGCCACTTGGCAAAGGGGCCTGTCATTTTGCAAGTTCAGCAACCGCATACAGGGTGACTGCTGACGAAGGTCAAAACTATTTGGCCCGCCTGGAGCTGGGTACAGGCGACCAGAAAAGGCTTCATTCCATACGGCCGCATCTCCAGCTCGTAGGCGTCAATGCAAAGACCGAGTATGCCGTGTTCACCCAAGGAGAAAAAACGCTGGGCATGCCGTGCTACCGTATTCTGCATTTACCTTCCGGAAAACGGCGGTGGATCCGAATGTCAGGATTTTCTCCGAGTGCCGTTCAACCCCTTTCTCCAATCTCGCCGGACGGCCGTATGCTCCTTTTTACTTCTTACTCTTTTCCATCGAAAACCTGGAAATTTCGCTTATGCGAAATACCTCCTGGATGGCCGGAGGCGGAGTAGAGAAGATGCTTGGCAATCGTAAGATGGATAACAATAAAGGAAAGCGGTGCTGTATCAATTGATGACAACCTGAACGCCGGGAAGCTCTGGTGTTAAATATGAGCCTGGCCGCCGAACGGCGGAGTCGCCCTGATACCCCAGTATGAGCCTCGCCACCTTTGAGCATTCAGCAGACCGCCTAAGGCGGTACGACAAACCTGCAGGTATCCCGGAGGGCAGTTGCTTGCAGTTCCGGCTTCAGCCGGATTTTTACGCACTGCGTGCAGGCATTGCATGCAGCGTGACAAAAACATCCTGGACGGTAGCGACATGCTAGACGCGGTTTGACATGCTGAACGCAGTTCGCTCATACCAGGAGGTTTGACTCGACTCCACCCTAGTCGGCGTCCAGGCATACGTCCCGGCCTGTTCGCTGGCTGCTTTCGCTCGTGTATTCGTGCAGCTCGATGGGAACACCGTCGGGGTCAGCCGTCCACGCCTGAAAACTTCCGTCGGCACCGAGTTTCTTTTCACCCAGGTTCACGCCGTACTCCTCGAGCTGTGTCCTGATTTTTTCAATATCATCCACTTGCAAACACAGGTGTTTGAAGGGTGATAGTTGCTCTTTTCCCGGCGTGGTTGATTCACTTTGGAAAAATTCGATGAATGTCGCGTTACCCGCGTCAGCGTAGAAGCCGATTTCTTCGCCCTTTTTCAGAAATCGAAATCGCTTCTCCATCCCCAGCATTCGGCAGTAGAATTTCTCAGAAGCTGCGAGGTCTTTCACGTTCATGCAGATGTGTGCCATTCCCGAAATCATAATAAGCTCCAATCCGGTGACTGCTGGTTCTACGATCAAAGCGCCATTCGGTTCTGTATCGTTTCAAGCCGTCGGTGCCTGATTACGAAGCGAGATTTTCGAGGTCGTACTCCGCTAATATAAAACGTTCGGTGTCTACCCGGGGGATCATTTCGCGGATGAAGGCATCTTCGTCTGCCGGCAGGGATTCGATACTCTGTTGCATCATGTCCAGCCACGGTTCTTCCCGTTCGCCGACGTGAAGGGTGTTTTCGTTATTTGCAAAACCGCAGGCTGTGTCACCGGCACAGATACAGTTGCGTTCATCCGCTATGTTTTTCAATTCTTCCCACAGGTGGTATTTTGCGAGACTACTGCGGCTTGACTCGCGGCCCCGATGGCGTATCCTCCACAATCCATCCCTGCGCAGCCATCTGGTCCCGGATCGAATCCGCCGTCTGGAAATCCTTATTTTTTCGCGCTTCCTGACGCTCCTCCACCAGCCGTTGAACTTCCTGCGGGATCTGCTGTTCTCCATCAATGTGCAGGCAACCCAGGACTTTGTCAAAAGTACGCAAAGTGTCGAGCGTACGTTTCCGAACCGCTTGCCCGATTTCAGCGTTGTCCATAATCCGGTTCATTTCTCTCACCAAGTCAAACAACACCCCGATCGCGCGTGAGATGTTTAAATCATCCTCCAGCGCGGAGCAGAACGCCTGTTCTGCACGTTCGATCTCGGCTTTTACTTCGTCCGTCATGGCGACTTCTTCGGCCGCGTTTTCCTGCAGGCGAAGCACGAAGTCATCAATACGCTGTAAAGCGGACCGAGCGTCCTGCAGCCCCTGGAAGGTGAAATTCAGCTGCTGCCGGTAGTGCGTCCCCATCAGCACCCAGCGGACTTCTCTTCCGGAATACCCAGCGGCAAGCAAATCACGCAGCGTGTAGAAATTACCCAGCGACTTGGACATCTTCTTCCCTTCAACAATCAGGTGGGAGCAGTGCAGCCAGTAATTCACGAAACGGCATTCATTCGCCGCCTCGCTCTGTGCGATCTCATCCTCATGGTGCGGAAACACGTTATCCATACCGCCCGTATGAATGTCGAATGTTTTTCCCAGATACTCCATGCTCATGGCGCTGCATTCCACGTGCCAACCGGGACGCCCCGGTCCCCACGGACTGTTCCACCAAACGTCACCGTCGGACTTCTCCCAGGCTTTCCACAGGGCGAAGTCAGCCACAGACTCTTTGGCGTATTCGTCGTGTTTGACGCGGGCGCCGTGCTGGAGTTCACTGGTGTCCACACCGGAGAGCTTGCCGTACTCCTGATATTGGGCAATGGAGAAATACACGCAACCGTCATCCGTCGCATACGCATAGCCTTTCTCCACGAGCGTTTCCACCAGCTCAATCATCTGCGACACGTGTTCCGTCGCCTCAGGATAAACTTCAGCTCTCTCGATATTGAGCGTGTCAAGATCCTGGAAAAACGCATCTTTGTACTGCTGTGTAAAGTCCCGCAGGGAAGTACCGGCCTGCATAGAGTTGCAGATCGTTTTGTCATCGACGTCGGTAAGATTCATGACCTGCCGGATACCGTAGCCGCGGTATTTCAGCGTTCGCCGGAGGAGATCTTCGAACACGTAAGCCCGCAGGTTTCCGATGTGCGCAAAATCGTAAACAGTCGGACCGCACGTATACATCCCGACTTCCGAATCTTCTATGGCCCGAAAAGGTTCTGATTGCCGCGTGAGTGAATTGTAGAAGTATAATCCCATAAAGCGATCTTAATAGGCTGTAACCTTTATTATTTCAAGGCGTATAGGACATTCATAGTATAGTATAAGTTGGACATTCTTCAAAAACATCGGAAAGTGGAAAGGTATGTCTGAGCAACTTCATTTCAATCTGCCTGGCTCCGAAACGCAACAGGGTTCCAGTGAGCCTGAGCAAAAGGCCGAATCCACGGCAAAAAGGAACGTGTCCGCCGGTTCGGGCGGTTCGGGCACCGGGGGTCCCGGCCCGCGTCAGCAGAAGCGTCTTCTGCAGCGTGCGGTTCTGCGTTGGCTGGTGGAGGAACAGGAGATTACGGCGCTTGCCCGGGATGTGCCCACCCGCGTTTCGCGTTATCGAGCTGACGTCGCAGGATTCCGCAGTAAGCCGTTCCGCAACAGCGGCGAAGGCCCGAGTCGCATATTAACCCCGCAAACGACGCTGATCGTGCAGTGCTATGTCCACCGGGAACAGTGTTGGCCTGACTGCACCAGCGCAGAGCAACTCCTGGAAAGGTTGCGGCAACTGAAGCAACGCCAGGCGGAACTCGAAGAACATATACGCCAGGATGAGCCTGAACTGCGGCGCGGAGACTCGCTTTTCGAAGAGTATGCGGAGTGGAACTACGCGCAAAGCAGAAATCCTGAATTCCATAAGATACGCCGCGACATCCATCAGACAGAACATGCCATCTACAGAGGCACCAAATTCGAACAGATCCGCCAGGCGGAACTTGCGGACCTTCTCTACGTTGCTGTACCCTGGGGTGAACTCCAGGAGAGTGAAGTGGCCGACGGATGGGGACTGCTCTGGATCAGCCGGGACCTCGGCGTAACCCCGATCAAGGAGCCCGAGCACAGAGAATGTCTTCCGGCCCATCGCGTTCATTTAATACAGAATATCGCAAGTGCGGCGACCACAAATGTGCTGGCTGTGAACGGCATTCGTAGAGTGCAGGGGGAAGTGAGGTTTGTCAAAGCGCCCCGCGGACACCGGAAAAAGGTCCAGCCCAGGCTCTGGTAATGGCTGCTTGCCTATCGCTCCAACCCATGCTAAAATTGAGCCCGGCAATACAATTGGCCGAAAGAAGAACGCGCGCATTATATTGAAACAGCACATCTGTCTTGTATATTCAACTGTGAACAGTTGAGAATAGAAAAAACATAAAAAACGCAACCGGGGAATCCGGTGAGAATCCGGAACGGTCGCGCCGCTGTAAGCGGGGATCAAAAAAGGGCTGTATGCCACTGTCCCGTACGAACTTTTGTCATGAGTGGCTCAATGACTTCAAGTTGGTGCGGGATGGGAAGGCTTCGGCCACCAGACGGCAAACTGAGAGGATGGAAGGTAGGTGAAATTCCTACGCCTACGCCTGTGCTTGGTCGTCCGCAGGACTTAGCCGTCCGCAGGACCCCGTAAGTCAGAACACCCGGCCATACGATGGGTTTCCGCGCCAGAAACCGTCGGTTTTTTTATTGTCTGTTTTGGGCAGAGAGAAAGCCGGTGTCCGTAGTGCGCGGAGACCGGCTTTTTTTGTGCTGTTATCCAAAGAGAAGCCCAAGTAAAACAAACGATGCTGAGAAAGGAAAAGGAGGTGTTACGTATGCCGCAATAGTTGTGTCCGGCTGGTATTGTCTCAGCAGAGAAACAACGAACAACCAATCAGAGAAAGGAATATGAGTATGAGTAACATGCACAACAGTTTCAGGCAAAAGTGGACGAAATGCGGAACAATTTTCGTATTTCTGTTGGGTGTACCTCTGGCATTCGGCCAACCGGCGGACGAATCACCAGATGCAGAAAGGAGCCTTTGGCAACGGGAAACACTGACGAACAACTGGTTCGGACTCGGTCGACGTCTGGAACAGAACGGTATATCTGTAGGATTGGGGCTTACGGAGGTCTATCAAGCCAACCTTCGTGACGGTACCGAATCGGATGTGGCCAGACAATCCGGCAGTTATGATCTCGAATTGCGGTTAGACCTGGAAACACTGGCTGGCCTTCGCGGCGCCACTGTTTATGCTTTGGCGGAAGGTAGCTGGAGCGGCGGCGCCGGCCTGGAATCTGCGGCCGTGGACAGTCTGTTCGGCGTTAATGACGACTTCGGCGGTGAACGCAGCATTGACGTGACCGAATTGTGGTTCGAGCAACACTGGATGAACGACAGGTTGAGGTTACGAATGGGGAAATTGGACCTTAGCGGCGGCTTCGAATGCCGCGGTTGCCCTGCAAGCTTCGATGCGAACCAGTATGCCAACGATGAGACAGCCCAATTCCTGAACGGCGCGTTGGTCAACAACCCCACCATTCCGTTCCCCGATAACGGTCTGGGAATGATGCTTTACTTCAGCCCTCTCCCGGGTTGGTATGCGAGCGCCGGCGCCGCAGACGCCAAAGGGGACGCGCGTACCACAGGCTTCGACACTGCGTTCGATGGGGATCACGACTACTTCTACATCTGCGAAACCGGAATCGTGCCGCTGATTCGTACGGACAAGGGACCTATGCCGGGCAGTTACCGCATAGGTGTTTGGCATGATCGGCAACCGAAAAGCGAATGGAACGGCGGATCTGATGACTCGGACACCGGCTTTTATGCCAGCTTCGATCAACTCGTCTACCGCGAAAACACCGAAGATAAGCAGGGACTCGGGCTTTTTGGCCGTCTCGGCTGGGGGGATGACGATATTCAGGCGAACAGCTTCGACAGCTTTATCAGCGGAGGCATGCAGTACACAGGCCTGTTACCGGAGAGAGAAGAGGATAAACTCGGCATCGGGTTTGCTTACGGCAACACGAATGACAAGGGTGCTTTCTCGGCGAATTACGAAAATGTGGTAGAGGCGTATTACAACGCGGAATTGACACCATGGCTGCGTGTAACCCCGGATGTTCAATGGGTTTCGAATCCGGGCGGGGCTGACGCAGGTGGTGACGCACTGATTTGCGGGCTCCGTGCGCAGGTAACCTTTTAAACATCGGATTTGCAGGATGGACAGAAACGGGCAAGAATGGTAACTTGAAAATAAGAAAGGATTTAAAAATGGAACGACTTTACGCAAGGCGTGAAAAAAAATACACTCCGTCGGGCAATCATGTCAATCCCGAAAGGACAACAAAAGCCAGGCAATGGGTCACGGGCCTTCTGATCGTGACTCTGGTTGCCTCGCTTACCTCGCAAACAACAGCGAAGGAGCATGCACATATGGATAAACAGAAAGACAAGACCGGCATTCTGCTGGTCACGTTCGGAACGTCCAATGCCCAAGCACGAAAGGCCTTCGACAACATTGACCGGATGGCGGAAAAACGCTTCCAGGATACGGAAATTCGCTGGGCTTATACCTCTCACATGATCCGGAAGATGCTGGCAAAAGAAGGAAAAAATATTAACTCCCCGGTAACTGCGCTCGCGAAGATGCATGACGACGGTTTTACCCACGTGGCTGTGCAGTCGCTGCACGTCATTGCGGGCGAAGAGTACAACCAGTTGAAGGATACCGTGCAGGCGTTTCGACGCGGCCCCTTCGGCTTCAAACAGTTGACGCTCGGCAAGCCGCTGTTATCGTCCTATGAGGATGTGCGCGAGGTCAGCAAAGCAATGCTGGCGCAAGTGCCGGAACAACGCTCTGAGGATGAAGCGGTGATCTTCATGGGGCACGGTACACATCATCCGGCCGGACTTTCCTACGTCGCGGTCAGCTCCGTGCTGAATGATATGGACAACAACGCGTTTCTCGGCAGCGTGGAAGGCCATCCGACACTGGACAGGGTACTTAATGAATGCAAATCGGCCGGAGTGGAACAGGCCTGGCTGATGCCGTTCATGTCCGTGGCAGGTGATCACGCGCGGAACGATATGGCCGGGGATTCTGAAGATTCCTGGAAATCGGTGCTGGAGAAAAACGGCATTGCATGCGAATCAATCCTGAAAGGCATGGGCGAGTACGATGACGTCGTAAAGGTCTGGCTCGATCACTTGGAGGAGGCCTTCAGCGAATTGTAGAAAAAAGGATGTTGTTATGAAACGCAGAGAGTTTCTGGAGAGCATGATCGCCGCTGGCGTGATGGCCGGAAGCGGGCTGGAGGCTTTGGCGGGGGAGAAAAAACAGCCCAACATCGTCTGGATATTCTCAGACGATCATTCTTATCAGGCTTTGGGGGCCTACGGCAGCCGATTGGCCCAACTCGATCCCACCCCCAACATCGACAAGCTGGCGGAAGAGGGGATGCTCTTCGAGAGATGCTACGTCGAAAACTCCATCTGTGCGCCCAGCCGTGCCACTCTGTTGACGGGCAAGTTCAGTCATCTGCATGGCAAGAAGACCAACAAGGGCGGCTTCAACTATGATCAGCAACTATTCCCTAAGCTCCTGCGCGAAAACGGATACCAGACCGCCATGATCGGCAAGATACATCTGTCGGGCCAACCGCAGGGATTCGACTACTGGGAGGTACTGCCGGGACAGGGCAGGTACTACAACCCGACCTTCAGGACAGCGCAGGGCAGAACGCGCTACAAGGGATACACCACCGACATCATCACCGACAGAGCCCTGAGATGGCTTAAGCAGAAGCGTGATCCGAACAACCCCTTCATGTTGATGCTCCATCACAAGGCGCCCCATAGGCGTTGGCTGCCCGCGGAACGGCATATGGACAAGTATGCCGATACGCACATTCCCGAGCCGGAGACGCTCTTTGACGACTACCAGACCCGGGGCACCGCGGCCCACAAACAGGATATGACTATCGCTGAGACCATGAGGATGCAGAAGGATCTGAAGGTGAACACCAACAGACCGGAGGCTGCCGACGGCCAGTACGAGCGGCGGAACAAGTACTATCAAGAGCACAAGGACGAACTCAAGGGCAGGGATCTGGTGCGCTGGAAGTATCAGTTGTACATGAAGGACTACCTGCGCTGCATCCGGGCCCTCGACGAGAACGTAAAGCGTGTCCTGGACTACCTTGAGGAGAGCGGTCTCGCCGAAAACACGGTCGTCATGTACTCTTCCGACCAGGGGTTCTACAACGGCGAGCACGGCTGGTTCGACAAGCGCTTCATGTATGAAGAGTCCTTCCGTTCGCCTCTGATCGTGCGCTGGCCGGGCGTGGTGAAGCCGAACTCGTCCTGCGACGCGCTGGTGCAGAACATTGATTTTGCTCAGACCTTTCTGGACATCGCCGACATACCCATCCCCCGGAATATGCAGGGCCGCAGCATCGTGCCGCTGCTGAAGGGGCGAACGCCCCGGGACTGGCGCGACTACCTCTATTATCACTACTACGAGTATCCGGCCGTCCACAGCGTACGCAAGCACGAGGGTATCGCCGGCAGGCGCTTCAAACTCATACGTTTCTATGGCAAAGGCGTGCCCGGCGGGGAAGAGTGGGAGTTTTATGATCTTCGGAAGGATCCCCGCGAAGTGAACAATGTTTACGGTAATCCGGAATACGCCGCCCAGATCGAGGAGATGAAGGCAGAGTTGAAACGGTTGAAAAAACAATACAAAGTGTCAGGGAAATGAGGGAAAGCCGGAAAATTGCGGCTAAGCCGGGGGTAATAGCGCATGAGCAGAACGCCCTGATTCAGAGGAGGGGATTCTGGGTGTTGGAGGCTGGAAGTGGCCGTCAATCTCAAATGTTGAATGTTGCAGTCCTTACAACACACCGTGCGAGGCGCTTATATTCGCTGAGCTTTAAATTTATCCAGATCCTTGGAAAGGCATCGGGACTGATTGATGTCAATGCAACGGACAGACGGATTCTGCGGCGCTCATTGCCGAAGCTTACGCTCACAGATGTGCCTCTGTAGGCGTACAGCTTACGAAATGGGCCAAGCTCTGCCGTGCAGAGCTGGTATTTTTCGATACCGCGCAGAATCCATCTACTGTAAAAAGATTCGCGATAATTCGCACTATTCGCGGTTAGTAGAATACCGGTGAGCCCCTAAGAGCATAAAGAACACAAGGCCAGTGTCGCAAAGAGGCCTTGCTTTGCACGAGCAAGCTTGCGCTCAGCGTCCTACAAGCGGAGCGTAAATGTCATCTCTCCTCGTGTCCTTGGAGGACTTCGTGGTTAGAAAAATGACATTGAATGAGAAAAGAGCTCGGAGACAGCCTGTCTTACTAAAAGATCTCCGCTATGTCAATTGTACTGAGAAACTCTATCCAATTAGACAGAAATATGAAGGACAAAAAAAACGGGAAGATAAAGTGGCGACAGAGGTCAAGGGAAATTTGTGAGACGCCAAGGCTCTAATCGGCCCAATGGATAAAGATCATATCCGAAAGAAATAATTTGTCAACCGCATAATTTTTCTGTCTTCAATCTTTTTGTCAAAAAAAACATCCCGACGGGAAAACAGGGTTCGCGATGGTTACGTTTTAAGTGGAAAAGCCGCTTTCAAAGCTCGACTTTGCGCAGTTGGCGGAAGGAGACAAGCCCTGAGGCTTCGCGCCGGGTTCGACCCGTTTTTTACGCATGCGTTGCTCCCCCGAAAAAACACATTTTCATTGAAAATGTGTTTCGATGATACCCCAGAAAAATTGCCTGCTTATTTTTAAACACCAGCTATTGCCTTGCTCCGGAACTCCAATGATGTGCTATAATACTTTTTTGGACGCAAAAGAGCTTGCCCCCAGATTCGTTCTTCAAGAATTCGCGTAAAAACACAGACAAGATATTTGAATTTTGTAAAGAAGTGAAGACAGGGTAGATCAATCCGATGAACTTGAAGTCGGTGAATTTGCTGTGTCTTTTTTGACGGTATTGAGCAAATCGCGTCGGCGCAACTTCTGTTCAAATGGTTCCGCCAGGGACGTCCCCCGGATTATTTCCCTATAATACCATTTCAGCGGATCTTTCGGGTAGTCTGGAGCAATATTATCTGGCATTCTATCGTGGTAACTTGGGAAGTCGTTCACATGGTAGTGCCAAATCCATGTGTGTTTTTCAAACGGATAATTCAATAGCAGGTGTTTTGATTGTGCTGTCTGCGGCAAGTGGATTAGTACACGTAAAGGACCCATTGGGACCCAATACTTGACCGGGCGATCAGGTCTTGAATAGAATTTTTCCGTATCTTTTTTTAAATGTTCCACAATCAAATGAACATAGTATTTTGTGAGGTTTTCATCTGATATACTTTCAATAAGTTTTGTGTTGATTTTATTTGGCGTCCCAGTAACGCGAAACACATGTGTAAAAACCCGGCCTGTTTTTTTTGTAAAGAAATAAGCAGCCTTGAGGTCGTTTTCAAACAAATATAGAAGCTCCGAAAGGTTGCTTGCTGCAGCTATATCGCGTGCTTTGCCACTACTGATCAGTTGCTTCATATGGGCAACGATCTTATCAATATCCTGCTCGGTCGCTTTGTTGTTGAGAAGCTTTACTAGTTGTTCCTTTACTGGGATAATTCTTGAATCACCGTTGTCAAGGCCGTATTTTTCAAGCTGTTGTATTCGACTTCGACGAAGTTGATCAAGGTTCTTATAGGACCGTTCTTTCCCACCAGAACCAGAGTTTGCCAAGGCAACATCCTGTAGACTCTGAACTGCTACTAAAGCAATGGTAAAAAGGGTACCTCGAAATAATTGTTTCCAGCGCATAAAGCGTATATCCTTTATTTATTGCTCAAATTGCCCCGCATGGCCCAAATG
>CAJXKU010000050.1 GCA_913055945.1 uncultured Lentisphaerota bacterium
TTATCATGGGGCATCTTTTCGTAAGACATATTCTCCCGTTGCCAAACACATATCCCCCGTCCCATAGTATCACTCCACCGGGGGCGGGAAAGCCACCAGATTATATCCTAAACCTGTTCAATAAACAGTATCGAACGCGTGCAGAAAGACAACGACAGCCTGTAGTTACTTGGGAAAATGCGAATCAGCAGAGACTCACCCTCATCCGGATGCTTGCTTCCTCTGTTACAATCGTAAGGTGCATCTCCGCAGGAAAATTACGGGGTGTATAACTATATGCGTGCCTGTCAGACAAGATCGCAGGCTTCCGGCGGCATCCAGTGAGCATCTTTGCCGGACCATTTCACATTGCAGCCTATGGGATTGGTCAATGGATTAGAAAGTGGTTTGCCGGAAGTAACTTCTTCCAGAGCCCGGTCAAGATCGTTAACCTTGATTTTTTCCGCATCCTTCGGGTTATCCACTCCGCGACCTGTATAAACCAGCTTGCGATCCTGATCGAAGACATAGAAATGGGGAGTTCTCAGGGCGCCGTAAGCATAAGCGACGGATTGGTCTTCATCCCGGAGGTAGATCCAGGGGAATTGTTTTTCCTTCATACGTGATACCATTGAATCGAAGCCATCTTCCGGATGAGTATCTGCACTGTTTGCATTGATCCCGACGAACTTCACCCCGTGCGGGGCATATTTTTCCGCTGTTTTGCGGGTTACTTCATCGGATCCGCGCACTGCCGGACAGTGATTACAGGTAAAAAAGACAACCAGGAACTTTGCGTCGGCAAAATCCTTCAGCGAATACGTTTTTCCATCCGTTGCCGGGAGCGAAAAATCCGGTGCTTTCTGATTTAATTCCAGAGTAAAAGCCATGTGGATACCTCTTAATTATTGGTGGCGTTTCCAGGTGTGGGCTGACTGCAAGAATGCATTTTCGAAACTTTTGGCATTATAGCTTATTAGACAATCCGATGAATGCAAACCATCCTATTTGATTCAGCTTGACTCCTGCATCAACGGCAGTCCCGGGCTGTTCAATTTTTTTCGGGTCTTGACGTGTATGGTTATCATATAAGAAGAAAATGTCTCAGAGGATTTTTTATTGACTTAGAGGATGTTACACTTGAAATGCCTACAGAGCTCGTTAAGGTCAACGCCGTAGAATACTTCTACTGAACATCTCAGCTATAGGTCCGGCATAAATACGCTGGTTGAGTGCCATACGAAACAATTCGGATAAGCCGCAGGTTTTGATAACTGTGACATAAAAAAGATCCAGAAGGAAGATATCATGTCCGATGAAAGAGAAATGCTATTGGACAACATAGACGCCCAGGTTTGGTACCTAAAGGCCAGCAAGAATACCGGCTATACCTCGATAATAGTTTCTCTTGAATATTGAATGAAATAGCATTGAAAGGGAGCATTTGGTTGCAGAAAAGGACTACTGACGGGCCGGACAAGTAGTCCGTTTATAAATTTAAAAGTCAAATATCTATGGAACAAAAACCCACATATGAAGAACTGGAACAAAAGGTTCGTACACTCGAACAGGAAGTTGCTATACTCCGAAAGGATCAACCAGAACAAAGCAGCTATAGGGATATTTTGGAGTATCAACCGGAAATAAGGTTAAGGCAAAACGCCCCCTTTGGTGACGCTTAGAGACGGCGGTCCGCCGCCGTTAACCAGAGTGTATAGAACGGGCAAGTACGCCCGTCTCCAAGGACGGAATCTGTTTATCCCTGGCGTTCAGGTTGTCATCAAAATCGCGGTACGAGCGTGAGTTCTGGGATCTTATGGGGGCAATGTTGTCCCGCAAAAAAGAGCGGTCAAGTATCAAACGAAGGCTGTGAGGAAGGTATTCGCCGGTATAACCCGAATGCCTGTTCGTTTATCAATATAGTCACGCCGATCTTCAAGCGTTACAAGATACGCTTGGCTGACATTGAGCTTTCGGGCAAAGTATGAGAGATTTGTTAATGAATGGCGCTGATTGGTCGCAGCCTCTGCCAGCAACCACGGTTCGCTGTTCCACGTAATCAGAAAGTCCACCTCTCTCTTCGATTTGTCCCGGACGTAGTGTAATCCGATATCATCCCCGAACGCGTCTTGACGCAGATGGCAGTACTTGAGTAGATGACCGGCGAGAAGGTTTTCGAACCGCGCGTTTTCTTTTCCGACTTCAGACCAATCCCAGAGATAGTATTTGGATTCTTTTTTTAGGGCGCGCTCCAGCCTCTTGTGATAGGGGGGGACGCGGAATATGAAATAATTCCGCTCGAGCAGGTCCAGCCAGTTTTTAACTGTTTTGGGACCAGCCTCGATATCCTCGCTCAGTGATTTTATTGAAATCGGCGACGCGACACGTTCAGGCAGCAGTTGGCCCAACAGTTCGACCTGCGAAAGAAACCGTATATTTTCCGTATCCCGTATGTCTTCTCGAAAAATTCGTTCAAAACGTTGGTTCTGCCATCGTTTCAATGTTCTTTTGCTCCCTTTGAGAAAAGGTTCCGGAAAGCCGCCGAATGTTAGAAGAGATTCCATATTATGCAAGGGGGATCGGAAGACGAGTTGGAGAGGTTCCTCTTCAGCCCGATTGTCTTCAGTGTCCGGAAAATAACCGTTGATTTCCGCCATGGAAAACGGGTGCAGGCGCACGTAGTAATAGCGTCCCATGAGCGAATCACTGCTGCGCCGGTACATGTTCAATTTCGAGCTCCCTGTGACAATAAGTTTCAACCCCTCTTCCCGCGTATCCCATATGCCTTTGACATGCGATTTCCAGTGCCGATACTTGTGAACTTCGTCCAGCACCAGGAAATCAGTATCAGGGGACCACTGTTCTTCAAGAATTCGTGTGCGGTGTTGCCGTGCGTCCCAGTTCAAATATACAGGACATGTGAATTTATTTGCGACCATCCACGCAAGTGTCGTTTTCCCTACTTGTCGGGGGCCGCCCATGAAGATCATTTTCTCTTGTACGTCTTCTGTAACTATGTTAGCGAGATAACGCTCTTTAACTGTACTCATTTGGGGCCTCTTTCAACGCCGATTGTGTTGCTATTTGGGAGTATGTTCCAAAATAGTCATGACTAATATGGAAATTTATCTTAAATTGTCAAGCCGGAGTCGTCGAACGCTGAGTGATTTGTACGTGACTGTGAATGTGGGTGTAGCGAACGGGGTCGGACTCTTTTACAATGTGTGAAATCGCGATATTACAGATGGTTACGCACATTTAGATCCTCCACATGTTCGATTAGAGCGTGTTTTTGAGGTCGATTTCCCATTCTAATAGTTGAACGGTTTTCCATCTTTTTCACGGGTATGATTTCGTCGTTGCTGAGAAAACGGCAATAAGGCTGTATATGCTTTTTTCGACGGAGATATGGTTTCGAACCGCGAATAGCACGAATTTGGACAGTAGACCAGTTCTACACAGCTCACAGTTCAC
The DNA here is from genome assembly GCA_913055945.1 of uncultured Lentisphaerota bacterium. GTDB lineage: Bacteria > Verrucomicrobiota > Lentisphaeria > Oligosphaerales > CAJXKU01 > CAJXKU01. Next base: position 3,454 of record CAJXKU010000050.1, read on the forward strand.
ATTCTCCGCGTCTTTGCGCCTCTGCGAGATAAATACATATGGAATAAGCGTCTGAGTTCCTGACTGCGAACAGCTCTTTCGCATCACAGCATTTTCGGGAGAGGGTCTTTGTCTTTCTTTGTCAACGGGCATCAGGCGAATACGGAATTGCACATTTGCTCCTGTGTCAGAGATGAGGCGCTCTTTCAGAGCGCAACATCGTTGTGATATCCCCATCCCAGGGTTACATTCCGATCTGCACAGCAGTCCGGGATTCCATCCTGGGCTTCTATGAAACCGGGCCGTTGGCCCTCTATTCTATCACAGCTTGAGACTGTTCAGGTAATTCGGCTCGTACCAATGGAAGTATATGATTGAAAGTAGGTTAAGTTACAGCCTCTCTTAAAGAAATCAGGTGAGCCGGGATATGAGGATGAATGGGCAGAAGAATTTGGCATTATCCTGAAAGCTTTCCCCTCCTCTTGGCGCAAATGGGCTTGTCATTCGAATATTAAATGGATATGGGTTAGCAGCCTTGCCTGTATTTGCTGAGGGAAACGCGGCGGTGGATTAAGTATTGGGGAGGAGTGCCGAGCTGGGGGTCGGCGTTCCCAGGGGTAATTACGCGCATCCGCGTGGGGACCCAACCAGCCCATTTTACTCTCGGAAAGCATATGCCCAACACAGGCTGGAAGCTATGCTGCAGCAATAATGAAGCGAGATTAGGGACGGGTTACTAATTTACGGAAAGCAAACAACGAGTAACAAGTTTCCAAACGAGGCAGCAATAAGCTATCAGCTGACAGCCCCGCTCAACAAAGATGAATTACAGCAGGCGTTCCGCCCAGATGCAGATAGGGGCGTGTTGTGTGGTAATCATTGGGGAATCTCACGGCGAGAAGTTTCTAAATTGTCCGCTCTAATGGGAAGTGACGGGGTACGTTTATAGTTGCATATCCCCCGTCTCTAAAGTTAGTCCGGAATGAGTATCCCCTGTCCTTTTTTTTGATCCGACTCTATATTTTTCAATTCACACTTAGGGTGCTTCTGACAGGTCTACCTCCTGTATTGGCATTTCTTCGTCAATAAGGAGCACCTTCTCGCCATGGATGAAATATTTATAATCAATCTTCATGCAAATAAAGTCTAACAATGCTCTAAGGGGCACCTCAGTCATCTTATCTATGGTAACCCGGGGTTCTTCTTTTGTATCTTTGTTTGCTGTGAGGCTGTTCTCGAATGCAGTATCATCAAATTCGGGGAACCCTTGCTTGTCCGGAGATGAATGCTGGTTTTCTTCTTGGTCGGTTTCTTCTTCCTGTTTTTGTTCGTCCTGCGCTACGATCTCAAACTTGACTCCTTCCCCTGTTTTATCACGTTCTCTGCTTTTGTCCTGAAGAAGCTCCAGCACATCAGTAAGTCGGGCGTGATCAAAGTGGAACCCCGGAATGACGATGTCTTTAAGTTTCTTGCGCAGGGCTTGTGTGGCAGCCCCATCTGAATCTTCAATCTTTTTTTCTTTGTGATAAGGCAGGGAAATATCCTGAGGGTGCACGATCACTGCGAAAGCATGTACTGTGTACTGAAAATCCGTGATCCTGCAAATATTCTTGAGCACATGCTCCAAGGGCATATTCGTAACTTGCAGTGAAATCTGCGGTTGGGAGGCCCTCCCTTTTTCGGGATTCAGGAGCAGGAGATTTATACCGTCACCCTCTGTGTCCAGCATTTCCGATTTAGAACGCAGGAAGTGCAGCACGTCGCTGATGAACGCGCTTTTAGTGTTAACTCTTGTTATCACGGTCTCGTGAAGTTTCCGGCGCAATTCCTGCCTGGCCTCTTGGTCTGCGACTTTTCCCTTTGGCTCTTTCTCGATGGGGTTAAACGGGGAGACGTCCTTGCCGCGGATCCCGACTGCATAGGGATATATTGTGTACCGCAATTCCGCCTGCTTACAAATTTTTTTTAGAAGACGATCCAAGGGTATATTCTGAACATGTAAAGTAATCCTCGGCTCGAACGATTCCTCGCTGAGCTTCAGGATCATAAAGTTGATGTCTTCACTTCCTGCGTCCAGCTCTCGCGATTTGTTACGCAGAAACTGCAACACGTCCGTAATCTTCTCGTTGTCAAAGGAAACTTTGGGTATTACAGTATTCTGAAGTTTTCGGCGCATCTCCTTTTGCGCCTTTTTGTTGCGGGTCTCGATCCTGTTTTCTCCTGCCGGTGTTTCCCCCTCGGCGGCATGGCCTACGCAGTACATCGTGTTCATACCCAATAATAACGCACATATTATCCAACCAATGATTTGGCTGCACTTGTTCATATGTATGCCCCTTGTTTTTGCGTTCTTTGTTTTGATTATCACGTTATGAAGGTAGCCCCAGGACATCCTGTGCCTATCCGGTTCTACGCTTTCGCGTCAGTGCCTTGAATATACCGGGCAGCCTCCCGAATGTCTTTATTCCGCCGTGCCCAAAGCAACAAGTTGGTGTGATTACAGGTCGCGATGGATTTCAGTACAAGTTATAGGAAATTGTTCATAAAGCTATCTGGGCGGTACACTAACACTGGTGCATTAAAGAATCTGGGGACGGGGGATATGTGATGCTTCCTTCGCTAAAGCTTCGGAGGGCACGCCAGGCTACAGACACTCCAGGGATCGGCTGACGCCGATCGATGAATAACATCGGACGGACCGTCTTCCGGATTACTGATGCGAAGCATCTCTGGAGTGATCCCGATCACCGCAGGGGCATCGGGACTTTGGTACGCTTCGCCCTGGCGAAGCGCTACGTGGCAGTAAAAGGAGCATCAAGCACCCCTGCCTGTGGTTCTGTTTGCTGTAGACGCTGGATTGGAATCGGACCGCAATGCGTGGCACAGGGAATACGGTAGATGCCCCGAGTGACGATACCGTGCCGCTTTTTCAGGGGTGAGAGATCTCGGCATATATGTGTTGAAAAGCATCAACGCATCATTATAGTGATGATAACACATCAAATGATAAAGGGAAAGATTATGCGGACGACATTAACTTTGGATCCGGATGTTGAGGCGCGATTGCGTCAGCTTCAAGCGAAGCGCCGTGTACGGTGGAAGCAACTCGTAAACGAAGCTCTGCGCGAAGGTGTTTGCCATTTAAGTGAACAAGGTACCGAATCATCGAACGAAGCTTTTGAGACGCATGAAGCGGATTTGGGCAGATGCCGGTACGATAATCTCGATAATGTCGCAGAAGTTCTGGCCGTTGCCGAGGGGGAGAACTATCGATGATCCTTGTGGATGCCAATATCTTGATTTACGCCCACGCTACAACTTTTCAACAGCACACACGCGCACGCGAGTGGCTCGATACGAAGCTAAGTGGGCATGAAAGAGTGGGGTTACCCTGGAGTAGTTTACTGGCATTCCTCCGTATCGTGACGAACCCTCGGGTTTTTGAGAAACCGGAGTCTATCGATGATGCCTGTCAGCAGGTAGTCGAGTGGCTTGATTGCCGGGTCAGTTGGATCCCCGAGCCCACAACGGAACACGCAGAAGTCTTGCGCAGGATGCTCTCTGAATCCGGCGCACAAGGAAATTTGATACCGGATGCTCATTTGGCTGCGCTTGCGGTCGAGCACGGATTGACGTTATGCTCCAGCGATTGCGACTTCAGCCGATTCCCTGATTTACTGTGGCATAATCCTTTGGTGTCCTGAAGGGACATGACAGGACACGCATGAGACACATGAGTCACCCAGCTGACACGCTAATAATTGCCCCCTATCAAAGCATGGACGGATGCGGCACTCCTCAAGGATTTCAATGTGACTGTTCAGGAATCTGGGGACAGGGGATATGTGATGTTCGTCGTTTTGCGGGGTAGTAAATAAAAATATTCTACTGTCCCGCAGTTCGCCGTTTTTAAAATGCGGGTTCTGCTGAGTAATTTATGGGCCTTCGGTTTGGTCTGCTATGCGAAGATCTTGTTCTTTAGGGTGATGTGATCAAGGTGGTGCATAACATCCTGCGAGTTCCATGATCACGGTTATATTTGTGATCATGGAACTACAAAATGGGTGTATAAAATGAATCGGCGCGAACGTCAACAATACCTACTCAAATGCATAGATGAGGCGCACATCCCGGCGTCCAGAAACAGCGTGGAACCGCATGTCTTTGTGCCGTTGCGGCTTCAGTCTCTTCAGGGTGCATTGGCCGACTTTATATTGCGCATTCAGCATGGGGACTGTCCGGCTGAAAGAATTTTCGCCGCACTCGTGAGATCATTATCTGAGCATGTGACCAATGCCGTTGAAAGCTACCGGGAACGGTATTATGCTTCGCTGGATTGGATTCTTCTGGACCAACGGGGTCACGGTCAGGCTATGCTCGGTGGACGGAAGTTTGAATTTTCCGCCCTTCCCCTCGGTAGTGCAGAAATGGTCAGCGAGAGCCCTCACAACGGCCGGATTGTTGAAGACCACCAGTATTTTTCGTCATTCTCAAAATCCCCGCCAAAACCTGTCGGCAACCTATTCACGCCCAACAATCAGTGGTTGCTGAAGGTGATGCTGCTTTCCGGAATTGAGGAGCGATTTTGGGGCGGTCCGGCACTGCCGCGGGAGTTCGGTGTCAAAAATCTTGCGGAAACCGCGGAAGTTCCCAAATCATCGGTATCCCGGTTTATTGCTTTAGGCCAGGAACACGATTTCATTTCGCGTAATGGGTATCAGTTAGCTGTGAAGCGGATTCCGGATCTGCTGGACCAGTGGGTCTTTCATTTGCGTAACCATCCGGATTCTGTAACCTATGCGCACTTCCTTTATCCTGAATCAGAATCTGATGAGCAACTTTTGCGTTTAAGCGGCGATGATCTGGTAGCCGGCGGACAACTGGCCATACGGCAGCAAGAACTTTCAATCACGAACGCAGGTAGAGCCGTTTTCTATAGTCGAAATATCCCCGAAGCCCTGGAAGAGAACGAACTGATCGAAACTCGCAAACAGGATGCTGTCTGCGAGATCCGGCATCCCTCGGCGGAGGCGGCTGTATTCAAAGGGAGTGTTGCCAGAAATGATTACGTATTAGCTGATATTCTTCAATTGTATCTGGACGCACGACTTTCGCTTGCACGCGGAGAAGAACAGGCAGAACACCTTTTCGAAACGGTGCTTGCACCATTTTTCAGGCGGAAACAATGGCTCTGATAAGCGAGGAATTTGATCAATTTTTCCTTCAAACAGTTCGCGCACTCGAACCGTATTTGGGCGACGTTGTGATCGCGGGCGGATGTGCCAATGCCTTGTATCGGTTTGTTCCTCAAGCAGAAGCTGGTCCTGTTCCAATGATCACGTATGACGTGGATGTAATTGCACCCACTAAGTTGCCACCAAAAACGAAATTGCTCCGTAGAGCGCTTGAAGAGAAGCAGCTGCTCCCAGTCGAATCCACAGGACGAACGAATAAGTACGCGTTAATGTCTGAAGCAAACGAGAAACTCGAATTTCTTTGCCCGAAAACCGGTCTATCGCGAAAAATGAAAGAGCAAGCCCCGACACTGGTCGATTTCCAAGAAGGAACAGTGGCAGAAGCGCTCGATTTTGTGCAACTGCTTCAGAAACATCCGCTGTCCGTTGATCTTAAAGATGTTGAGGCGCTTAATGTCACAGAGTCTTTACCCGTATTGGTGCCGCATCCGCTTCGGTACGTGATTCAAAAGGCGTTGATCAGGGGGCGACGTCGAGAATCTTCCCATAAAGCTAAGGATTCCTATTACATTTACGAAATAACTGTTCTTTTTCGGAGTCATCTCAATGAGCTTGCTGGACAGTTAGAGGACCTTTCGAGCAAACGACTTTCGCAAGCAGTAAGAACGTTGGAAAAGCAATTCAGCTATATGTCAGCAGAAGGAGTTAGCGAGGCGGTAGGCATCGCCAGCGAAAAGAAGCAGAATATTTCTCCAGAAGCTGTTTTAAGGGCGACTCAGAGATTGATACAGTGTCTCAAGGAGAAAGCCAATTCTGCAGAATAGGATCGATTCCTGCTGAGGTCAGAGTTTCTCGAAAATACAAGTCGTTTTCAGGGTAAACTGAAAAAAATATCCGATTGTCTCCCAGTTCGCCATTTTTGAAACGCGGGCGTTTGCTTTGAACCGGCTCGAAACACAGAACCAAAGCCGCAATCTGCAGCACACTTCGCCTCGCTGCTGCGTAAGGGTACCCGTTCGGCGTGGTGAATGTTGAATACTGAATAATTAATTTTGAAGTCCGATAACAGATAACAGGTAACTGATAACGTGCATTTCGGTGACTTTGTGTGGCCAGTAAAAGAGTCTACTGACCCGGGCTTACAGCCCGGAATACGGCTGGTGCCGGTTGTTTACCCAGGGTTACGCTGGCGCTCACCCTGGCCTCCGGCTTAGAGAGCCTACGGCTCGGCAAGGCTACGATATAGGGGTAGGGACAACGGATTACGCCGTCGCCCCTCCCTCCGAACCGGGCGTGCGGTTTTCCCGCAACCGGCTCTCCAGTCAGTGGTTTACTCCCTTTAGAGACTGACGCGTTGACTTATGGGCATGTTTCAGGGAAAACAACCCATGAGCTGTGAAAAAAGGCATTCGGCCAACGCTGATGGTCCGCACCCTTAGCATTGCCTTTCCGTTTACAGCGTTTACGCAGAATTGAACGCAGACGTTTGCGCACCCAGCCGTCAACTGTATCAAACACATTAGAGTGGCTCTGCTGAAAATACGCATACCACCCCCGTAGTATGGGATTGATATCGGCTATTATGCAGTCAAGACTGCGTCCATTGGTCCGCTTCAGCAGCGGACGAAGCCGCGAGCGCAAAGCCGGGATCTTCTCCCGGCTGGCCCAGCGCTTGCCCGCCTCAAAGTGATAGCCAAGAAAGTCAAAACCCTCACGCCGACAATTACTGTCGGTGATTCGCGTTTTGGTTGGATGCACCTTGAGGTCATATTCCTCAGCGAAACGGTGCACCATCTGAAGCGCTTCCTGCGCTTGTTCTTGGGTGTCACATAGTACGACGAAATCGTCCGCGTAACGAATCATGTGGTAACCGGCCTGCTGCATGCGCGTATCCAGGTCATGCAGGAAGATGTTAGCCAGAAGCGGCGAAATCACCGCTCCCTGCGGTGTGCCCTTCTCCGGCTTCCATCGCCGCATGCCGTCAAGAATCTCTGCATTCAGGTACGCTTTCAGCAGGGCCAGTACCCGTCCGTCCGATACGCGGCGGCCGATAAGCTCCATGAGTTTGTCATGGTCGATAGTGTCGAAGAAGCTTTTGAAATCAACATCCACGACCCAGTTCCGACCATCCTCCAGGAGCCCGTCAACGTGCCGCAGTGCGTCTTTGCAGCCCATGCCCCGCCGGAAACCGTAACTGTTCGGGACAAACTCCCGTTCAAATATCGGTTCCAGCACAATGAGAAGAGCTGTCTGCACTATGCGGTCACGTACCGCAGGAATACCCAACGGTCGTTTCTCCTTCTTGCCCGTTTTGTCGATCCACGTCCTCTTGACCGCCTGCGGAGTATATCTGTCCTCCTTCAGGTCCCGGTGCAGTTTATCAAGACGTTTGTCGGCATCTTTGGCAAAGAAGGCGATCGACTGTCGGTCCACCCCCGCGGCTCCGTCGTTGCTGCAGACCCGTTCCCAGGCGCGGTCCAGCGTACGCCTGGCGTACACTTTGTCCATCAGGCTGAACCATTTTCCCCCTTTCCCCCCTTCTACAAGGGCCGTCAGCATGCGCTCTGTCCATACACACGGTTCGGCTATACGCTGCAGCCGCGCACGCAACCACAGCGGGGCCTCTTCTACTTGTTTAGTCTGTTCCGAGACTGGCGCAGATTCCTTTTCCGTATGTTTGAACTTTACGCATTCCTCCTTCCTGCGCTCCTTTGCTCCGCGGGCGTTACCCCGCATCCTCGCTCCTATGAGCGCTCTGACTTCTGCGTGCACGGACAGATGTCCGTCCCTGCACACGCAGATCTCCCCGCTTCACGCACACTGCCTTCCGCACGTTCCGTCACCAACCACTTGACATCGCCCTGTCATCGCTTTAACACACAACCCCTGGGAACGGCCACGCGAAAATTTTTGATTATGACCATTTGAAATTTTATTCTTCGGAGCAAAGCTACACCCCTGCAGCGCTCTGCAAACGTTGAAAAAAAGACGCTTAGAGTGTGATGAGGTGTTCAGTTGGCGATTTTGCTGTTAGGGGAGTCCTCCCGGGCTTTGAGCCGGTTCGGACCTTTCAGGCGTCGGCGACAGCGGGTCGCAGGGGCCGGGTGTTTTGTGTGGGTATGGCCGGGGTTCCTGTCTGTGCCCTGCCGGTAGTGGCCGCCGATACGGCTGGACAGGCCGATGTCCGGCTGTGTTGAAAGTCTTCTGCATAGTATGTATCTGACAGCCGGTTCTGTTATTCCGTGCTGACAGCTCTATGCAGGCCTTTCTGCCGGCGATTACTGTGAGTTATATTTGTTCATGGGATAACTGTTGCCATGGATTTTGACGAGTTCGTGCCGGTGCAGAAGCCGCTCTATCAGTCCGCTTGTAATGGTGGTGTCATTGTCGAATATTTCCCGCCAGTCGGCGAAGGCGCGGTTGGTGGTCAGCACGATGCTGCCGCGTTCATATCTGGCGCTTACCAGGCGGAAAAACAGTTCGGCACGGTGCTGCGGCACCGACAGGTAGCCTATTTCGTCGAGCACCAGCACGTCCGGCTGAATAAAGTTTTTCAGCGTTTTTGCGAAGGAGTGGCTGTTCCATGCAGTCTCCAGTTCAGTGAGTGCGTCATCGAGTTTGATAAAACGCACATTGCAGCGCTGTGTGCATGCCTGATATGCGAGGGCAAGCGCAAGATGTGTCTTGCCTGTACCGGGCGGGCCGAGGAACAGCACGTTGGTGCGTTGATCTATCCAGTGAAGATTGAACAAGTGGCGCACATGCTCGCGGTTGATTTCCTGCGGATGTGTCCAGTCGAAGCTGTCCAGTGTTTTCACTGCGGGCATGCGGGCCTGCCGGAGGCGGCGCTGTACTGAGCGCTGCTGCTTATCCAGTACTTCGTCGCTTATGGCTGAAGCGAAAAAATCCAGATGGCTCATCTGCCTGCGAGCCGCTTCCGCAGCGATCTCGCGGAAGTTGTCACGCAGGTGCAGAAGTTTGAGGTAATCGAGGTTCTGTTCCAGTTCGCTGTTTTCCATGGGGTTTAACTCCTTATATGTTGTACTGGTCCATGTCGGGGGCGTCTACGCGGGTGTCCATCGCGTCACCGGGGCGGCGCACATGCAGCGGATTGCTTTCATAGTCGGTGCGGCTACTGTACTGAAGCGTGAGGTGTTCGACGTACTCGGCGCGGAAGGCGCAGAACTGCACGGCGTTCTCCAGTGCTGTTTTCACCGGCTCGCTTCCGTGCATCTGAACAAGGCTCATGATCCGGCGCAGGTGGTTGCGCGGCTGGATCTGTTTTTTATTCAGCCCCTCCAGGAACGTTTCGGCGGCGGGACCGAGCTTGAGGAAGTCGTGTTCCAGGTTCTGCTCACGGGCGCGCCGGCGTGTGCGTTTCATCTGCTCGGTGTGATCCGGGTCAACGAGCTCGGTGTTGCGGTCGTAACTGCGACTGTGTTCTGCTATCAGTTTTTCCCCGTCATACAACAGTACACGATCAGGGTCGGCCCTGACCGTCAGTTGCCTGCGGGCGTATTTCTCCGGGACGCTGTAGCGGTTGCTGTCGAAGGCCGCCCGGCACAACCTGCTTGCGCGACGCGACTCGGTGATCATGCAGTCCGCCGGCACATACGGCAGCGCTTTAAGCGCGTCTTCTTCCTCACGGCGGAAACGCTCCAGCGGCTGCTCCCGTGTAGTGCCGTGCACACGTACATTGGCAAGCTCGTCGCGCCATTCGGCCAGCGCGGCATTGTTCCGCGGCAGGCTGCAGGGGCTGCGTCCGCTCATAAAGTTGCGTTTCACATACTTGACGCCGTTTTCCACACGGCCCTTTTCCTGTGGACTGGCCGGATTGCAGGCAACCGGCGTGAAGCCGTAGTGAACGGCGAACTCGCTGAAACGCGGATGCAACCGGATATCACCGTAAGGGGAGTGATGCAGTACGGCGGTTCTGCAGTTGTCCACGATCACGCGTTCCGGCACGCCGCCGAAAAACTCCAGTGCATGACGTATGCCGGTGAGGAAGTGCTCCAGACGCTCGCAGGCGAAAAATTCCGCGTACATGAGTCTGGATTGACAGAGCGTTACCACCAGCACTGAAAGCCGGCGTGAGGTTGCTCCGCACAGCACTGTACCGCATGAGCCGAAGTCCACCTGCATGGCCTCGCCGGGGCTGAAATGAAGCTGCATGTGCCCTTTCTGCGGTTCGGGGCGAATCTGCCGGACAAAACGCTTGACCTGACTGTAGCTGCCCGCATAACCATCCTCACGCTGCAGGGTCTGAAAAATCTGGGTCGCTGAATAAGGATGTCGCCGCAGCATTTGCCGGATGCGCTCCTTGTGCGGATCAAGGATGCTGTCTTTCTGCGGCTGGCTGCGCGGTTCCCAATGGTCGCGATTCAGCCACTTATGCACCGTGGGAAGCGATACACCGGTTTCTGCGGCGATCTGAGCTGCGTTGAGACCATCAACTCTGTGCAGATAATGCATACGCCAGAAGAGTTCTTCACTGATCATGCTGTTCACCTCCTTTCGCGGGCAGTTGCAGGATCTGATAAAGCGGCGGCTCCCAGGCCAGAAGATCGGCGTGCTGCAGGTTGCTCCGGGCAGCCTCCAGCCGCGGCCGTGACCAGCCCAGCATTGCACATAAAAGCGCATCACCGTAGAAAGACACGCCCTGCTGATCGGCCACAGTGACCAGAAGCAGATACAGCGCAAGCGCGTCTGTACTACAGTTGCGGATATAACCCTCACGCACGAAACGATGGTCCACCCAGCCGAAGCCGGCCGGCGTTGTGCGTACTCGGTTCGGTGCAACGGGTGCTTTCTCGATCATTGCTTCATTCTCCTTTTTTATCCAGTGTTTTAGAAAAGATCTGTTTGGCAACACCCCATAAAATGACCACTTTTAAGGAGAAAATGAAACGGGCGTGAGGAAAACTGGTCACGGGCGGGCGGCGGTGCGGTCTGCCTGTGGAACCGCCGTGAGGAACACTTTGCAGCACCTCAAAAACCGGCGTGAGGAAAATTTGCTTTCTCCGGATCACAGCGCAATTCCCTCCGGATAAATCTCACCGCCTTTGCGCAGGCAGCGATGAAGTATGCTTTCCACACTGGCGTGGTCGCCGGCACCGCTGACCATGGAAACCACACCCGCAACGAGCTGCGTTAACATTTTCCTCAAGGCTGCGTTCTGTCGGTCCAGCTCTTCGGTGTTGCGGTGCCAACGCTGCCTTTCAAGGCGGCGGGTGCGTTCACGCCTCTTGCGCTCACTGTGCTGTCGGGCCCATTCCGGGTGCTGACTGTGGCGCTCATAATAACGGCGTTGACGCTGGGCATCGCGACAGCGTTTGCATTCTTCACGGTCGCAGAAAATCTGATTGGGGTTATGTTTATTCGGAGAAAAAAAACATCTGCAATCAGGGTTGGCGCATTGTCTCATAATAAGGGAGAACTCCTTTCCTGCTTTTTGTTTGTCTGAGGCAACCTGACTTCCGACCTTTGACTTAAAGGCCGGTCTCCGGTTGGACAAAAAAAACAACAGGAGTTCTCCCACCCTTTCTTCGAACTCTTATCTCACCACCACACGGTGTTTCCTCACATCGGCTCTCCCACACAGCACAGAAGAGACACTCCATAGGGCAGTCAGTTTAATAAGAAGGGGAAGTAGAAGAGGGGAAGAATACTTTTTTAAAGGGAAGTCTCAAAGAAGATCAAGAAGTAAAATATCTGAAGTAAAATTACATCTAACCGCAGAAATAAAGGTTCAGGTGACCGGTGCCAACCCCTCACCGTGACAGGCCTCCGCCACAGCGGACATGGACTTCGCTCATACCTCGCAGGCTCGTCGCGATGCCCTGCCGAAGCGTGTTCGCTTTACTACGGACCATGCGTTCGCCTCCTGCTGCTTCCCACCCCGCCTCACGACGACGCAGTTGCAGTCGGCTACAGACCGGAGTGTGTATGTCTGAAGGGGACTTGCACCCCTCTGACAGTGTGCGCTCGCGGGCGCACGAGGTGAGGCGCTTTGCCTCATCGTAGTTGTAATCGCGCTGCACGTAGCCGCCGCTTGCATCGTCGATCCGCCCGGCTTTTGTGCGGCTGATGCTGTAATCTGCGTGACCGGACACATTCACTTCGGTTAACGCGCCGTATTTGTACGCGTAGGACACCGACTCGGTTCCGATATCATCCTGCAGGACGCGCCCGCTTTTGTCGCAGGAGAGATTGCGGCTGACGCTGTCGGCGTTGGTGAGCTGTGTCAGACGGCCAGTGGCATCCCACGTGAAGCTCGTGTCGTGACCTGCGCCGGTGATGCGGTGCAGTACCGGATTCAGATCGGCATCGCGGTCGATGTCCTCGCGCCGGGTTTTACCGGAACCCAGCGGGGTATCCCGCTCTGTAACCACATCCCGCGGGTGGAAATCCCGACTGATGGTCGTGCCGTTGGGCAGCGTGGTGGCCGTGGCGTTGCC
>CAJXKU010000051.1 GCA_913055945.1 uncultured Lentisphaerota bacterium
CGCAGTCCAAAGACAGCCTTGCGGCTGTCGTACATGTGGTGATCGACGAAGTCGCAAGATCCCGACCTTTATAAAGTGTCGGGGTTGATCTCTGGAGTGGTCCCGATCGCCGGAGTGGCATCGGGACTTTGGTACCGCACTCCAGAGATCGGCGTCGCCGATCGGTATACTGATATCGTCGGGCGCGTCCCCTGAAATACAGCCCCCCGAAGACGCCCGATTCACAGTAAGCGTCCCGAACGCACTTCCCCCAGGAAAAGGCGTTCTAACTCGGGATATGCAAGCTGAAAACTGAACCTGCACCCGGTGTGCTCTCCACATCTACACTGCCGCCGTGCATTTGTGCAATGTGCTTGACGATGGCTAGACCGAGTCCGGTACCGCCGGTCTGTCGGCTGCGGGCTTTGTCTACGCGGTAAAACCGTTGAAACAGATACGGAAGGTGTGTATATTCGATGCCGGGACCTGTATCTTCGACTCGGATCTCGATTTCCTGCTGCCTTCGTTCACATACAAGTTTGACGCTGCCCCCATCCGTCCCGTACGTAAGCGCATTACTGACCAGATTTCCTATAGCCTGCTCGATCAGTCCGGGGTTGATCGTGGCTTCTAACGCGCGATCACAGGAGACGGTTAAGTCAATCCCTTTTTCTTCTGCCAAGGAGGCATGCGATTGGTGCACCTGATCACAAATTTCTGTGAGTGAAGTCCGTGTCAGTTCTGTTTGCGCGGTGTCTGCTTCGACGTTCTCGATGCGAGCCAGCAGAAGAAGGTCGTTAATGAGGTTGTCAAGTCTGTCGGTATGGTCGACGGCAGTCTGTAAAAACCGTTGGGCTTGTTCCGGTTTGTCCAAAGCGGTATCGATAACCGTCTCGATATACCCTTTGATGGAAGTGAGCGGGGTGCGAAGCTCGTGGGAAACGTTCGCCACAAAATCGCGTCGCACGTTCTCGAGCTGCTTTAGGTTTGTAATGTCGTTTAATACGACCAATGCGCCTCTTTTATCCGGTTGATCCGATTCAGCAGGTAAGGGTGTTCCATTGGCCTGGAAGCAGTGCTCAGTCTCCCCATACACTGTGATGTCCATCTGCCTGGTTTCGCCGCGGTGTAAGACGTCTGTGACAAGGTTCTGTAGCGCCCGATGGCGCACAATACTCTGTACAGAGCGCCCTTCAGCCGGAAAGGAACTCTGTATGGGCAGCATACGGTATGCGGCAGAGTTTATCTGGCGAATGCGTTCATCAGCGTCTACAGCCAACACCCCCTCGTTCATGCTCTCGACGAGTGTTGCCAACTCCTGATGTTCTTTTTGCAGGCGGCCGGTCACAGTGTTGATTTGGTGAATGGCTTCGTTATAACTTTGAGAAAGGCGTTCTGTCTCAGTGGATTCCGTCAAGTATAGCTGAGCTGTGTCAAAGTGCCCTTGCGCAATCCGGTTTAATCTGCTTTCCAACTCACGGAAAGGATGAACGCACAAGCGGACAATCGAGACACTGATCAGCGTAAAGATGCAAGCCAAACCGACCCCGCCGCCCCACAACATCCCCACCATGTGTGTGCTGGTACTGCGGGATGATGCACCAGTCAGCGATGCATAAAGAGCGCCCTGTATACCCCCGTCATCGCTTCGTACCGGTGTTGCTGTGTGTAATGTTTCCTCCCCTCCCCTTTGTCGCGATTGTAAATGATCAATTGCCTGTCCGCGTAAAGCCTTGCGCACTTCAGGTCGCTGACTTAAATTCACGGGGCCTGGTCGCTGCACTGATTGAAACGAGCTTGCGAGAATCTCCCCGAATTCATTTACAAAAACAAACTCGGCATTGCTGACGGATGCAGCGCGTTCGATCGCTTTTTTCAGCCGCGACGGATTCCGCAAAAGATTGTCCGATGTTATGCGTTGACGGAGGAGATTGGTTTGCTGTCTTAGTCCGGATTGTAGGAGTTCCGACTGCGAACGGCGATGCATAGAGTAAACAAGTACCGCTGCAAGCACATATAACACCATTATCGGTACAACATAGGCACACCAGACTTTCCAGAATAATCTTCGATTGAACATCATGTTTTTTCACACTCTGTTTACACTGAAGCTTTACTTACCGCCGCAATCGGTAACCAATCCCCCGCACCGTTTCGACACGCTCGCTCATGTGGTGTAATTTCTTCCTGAGTCCGACAATCTGCACGTCTATTGATCGGCCTGTTACCGGATAATCATCGCCTTGGACTGCTTCTATCAGTTGCGCGCGAGAATGGACTTTACCAGGATGGCGCAATAAGAAATGCAGAAGTTCAAACTCCGTATACGTCAGAGATACTGTATTTGCCCCTATCCAGACTTCCCTTGTCTCCGGGTCTAATGTAAGATCGTCGAGTTGTAAACGTTTAGGATTCTCGGTGAAGGATTCACCCCGTTCGCGCAGCGCCGTCCGAATACGCGCCAGCAGCACACGGGGACTGAACGGTTTCACCACGTAATCAACCGCCCCCAGCTCCAAGCCGCTGACAATGTCCGTTTCCTCACCTTTGGCTGTAAGCATTATGACCGGTATCTCGTTTGTCATAGGGTTGTTCTTTAAAGAGCGACACACGTCAAAACCGTCCATATCGGGCAGCATTAAGTCCAGCACGACCAGATCCGGGATATCCTTTTGTATACATTGCAGTGCATCTTCACCATTTTCAGCAGAAAGGGGACGGAAATCGGACTGCTCCAGATTGTAGCATACCATATCCTGGACGTCTCTATCATCGTCTACGACCAGAATCATTTCCCGGGGCATCGTTTTGTTCTCCCTCGTTACGGTTTTATCAGAATTCTGTGCTTACGTGTTTCTAATCGTCACAGTCGTAAGGTTTTCTCCCCTATAGGGTTATTGCGTCTCACGGGGCGTCGTTGCCGGGGTTTGCGGTGTCGGTAGGCCGCGTTCGCCGACCGCGGCCTCAGGTCGCGGCCGGCAGCCGCGACCTACTTCTATTTTTAGGTTATTTCCCCATACCACACCACGAAATAGGACTCTGTATACTGTTCTTTACTTTATCACTCATTCCCTGACCGAGTGTTAGGGAAATGTTTAAACGGGGTTAAGAGTGTATAAGGACCTGTTTTTACTCAATTCTAACATTTCCGTAACCGTTTCGTTACAACCTTTCCATAAGTTATCCAACGAAAAGGTTCGATATAGGTAATCGGGCTAAGCAAAGTTCGCTATCCCGGGAGCGGACGAACCAACAGGATAACACACATAAAAGGAGGTGATTATGGGAATAAGAAAAAAGCAATGAGGTGAACGGAGAACGTTTATCGAATCGTAAGTCGAATCACATATAAAAAACGAGAGCAAATACCATGAGACAATTACTCACACTTGTTACAGGGATCCTTGCTGTCACTACCGTGACTACTCTCGCTGGTCACTGGGGCGAAGACATTGATTATCTATTCACTTCAAAAGGCAACGATACTGCATTTGAGAAGTTGGTGGAAGATAGCACTTGGGATGGCGAACTGGGTCTTCAATTCCGAAGTGAAAACCCGGACACCGGCGAAGAGGGCAGTGCCGGATGGGGCTATTTTCAGTTCGGCTGGGAATCAGGCTATCTTGACCTTATGCGCTCTGGAGAGGACAAGAGCGGTCTCCAGCTCGGCGTCGGGGGCGTAGCCGTCCTCGAAGCCTGGGAGAAGCATGCGTTCGAAGGGGTCTTTTCCGATAGCGGTGACTTTGCCGACGAGGCCAAGTGGACTAGCCTCTATATGAAATACAGTGTGCCGGGAACCAAGACGCATTTCATCGTGGGACGCGCCCAGGATGACATGTTCGGCGAACCTGCTTCAGGCGACGGTGATTACTATCAGGGATTCGGCATAACCATCGCCGACATTCCCCGAATTGAAATCAAGGCTTCCGTCGTCAACGAATGGCTGGATAACGCGTCCGCCAGTTGGGACCTCGACGGCATTCAGGACGAATGGCAGAGCATGGATGACGTTGTGCGGGATGAGACCGGGGTCGACAAGGATGCGGGCCGATTCGCGTATACATTAATGACGGAAATCGAAGCCGTGCGCGATTTTGTGACTGTCACGCCTTACGTTCAACACCACAGCGATGTTGCAACCAGCTATGGGCTGAGCTTTAACGCCGAACGCCCCGTCAACGAATCCCTCACCCTCGGACTTGACGGCGCGTATAGCAAACACATGGAAGACACTTCCAACGCCGCAGGTCCCAACGACGGCGATGTCAGTCAAACCATGCTCCATGCATACGGAAAAGTCCGCAACTTCAATCTGGGATTCGGCTATTACACCATCAGTGACGATGCCCCGCTATTCAACAATTCTTCAAACGGCGATGATTTCGAAGCTGTCTTTGTCATGGATGAATTCGATCCTATGGAGGAAGACTTGGCCAAGTACGGTGAACAGCAGGGGAATGATACCCTGTTCGTAGATGCCGGCTATGAGCACGGCCCAGTCTCCCTGGATGTTGTCTATGGCTGGACGGATAACGCTATCATCGAAGGCGGAGCAGTCAACAAGGGTAATGCCCGTGAGCTTGATGTTGTCCTCGGCGTAGATTTAATCAGGAACCTTAAAGGCGAACTTGCGTACGTCACTCTGCAGGATGGTTACACGGCCGACGGTGACAGAAGCATGGACATGTTTGCCGGTGCTCTGTCTTACAACTTCTGAGATAGCGAGGCAGAAAGGTGAATGGCGAAAGATAACCAGACCAGAGCGATACCGACTATGAATGTAGACACCCGCATATTAACGCACATATAACGTCCTCTTAACAAAATCCTAACATTCTCCCCGTAAATTAAACATCAGACATGCGGAGATTCAATCGTAGGTACAAAGCAAGCGAGGGTAGACATTATGATGAATACATTGAGAACAATGGTCGTATCAGCTGCGGTAATGCTTGTAAGCAGCATCATGACGGTGAGCGCGCAGGACGAAATTGTAATTGACGGCTCTACGACGGTAGGTCCTATTGCCAAAGCGTTCGCCGAGTACTTTATGGATGAAAACGAAGGTGTGAATGTAACGGTAAGCGAGTCGGGTAGCGGGAACGGGATCAAGAGCCTTATCAACGGTGACTGCGATATCGGCCAGTCGTCACGCTTTATGACCGACGGTGAATTTGCGGCAGCGGTCGACAACGGTGTGACGCCCATCGCGCACGTAGTAGCGCTGGACGGTATCGCACCTGTTGTACATCCGGCGAACCCGGTACAAGAGCTCAGTTTGGATGAGCTCCGCGACATCTATGCGGGTAAGATCCGGAACTGGCGCGAAGTAGGTGGGCCCGACAGGGAAATCGTAGCCATATCCCGCGATACGAACAGCGGTACGTACGGGGTGTGGTCCAATGTTGTTATGCGCGGTACCGATATGGCCTCGCATGTTGAATACGTCGGGAGCAACGGAGCGATCCGGTCGCGAGTGAAAGATACAAAGGCTGCGTTAGGCTTTGTGGGGCTTGGCTTTCTGGACAGGGCTCTTAAGGGCGTAAAGGTGAACGGCGTCGAGCCAACCCCGGCGACTACAGCCACAGGTGAATTCCCGATTGCCCGGCCCTTATTTTTCTTCACCGACGGGTACCCAGAGCTTGGATCAACTCTCCACCGTTTCGTTAACCTTTATCAAACCCCTACCGGCCAACAGTTGGTAGAGGGGTTAGGCTTTGTGCCTGTTACGCATTATTGAAGCGAACACGGTACTGAGGCGCCCTCTCAGGACGCAATCGGTGGTGGCACCTTCCACCCCAGGCTGCCGCCTGGGGCTACGGTGAAGCGGCCCCTTCGGGGCCTTATACAATATTGAATCATTGAATATCGAATTGTTGAATTCTGAAGTACGTGAGCCGATGCAAAGGCCCGAAGGGCCTGCATCACCGTAGCCCAAGGTTACAACCTTGGGGGAAGACGACGAAAACCATATTCCGGCCTGAAAGGCCGGTTCAATATGATTGAAAAAAGGGAGGAACGGTTATGCCGCAATCATTCTGCCAGATTTACGCACATATTATCTTTTCAACCAAAGACCACAAACGATGGCTTGATGAAGGGATTCGCAATCGTGTACACGCCTATCTGGCAACGTTAGCACGCGATTACGGATGTCCATACGTTCACGTCGGCGGACCGGATAACCACATCCATATGTTGGTTGATATAGGTAAGAAAATTGATCCAATATCGTTAATCGGAAAGATAAAGCAGGACAGTTCGCGGTTCGTAAAAGATTTGCATAGTAAGTATGCCGATTTTTATTGGCAGGGTGGATACGGCGCATTTTCTGTGGGGCCCACGCGGGTTAAAGATGTCGAGGCATATATTGACAACCAGGTGGAACACCATAAAAGTCAGACATTCAAGGACGAATTCAGGGCGTTTCTGGATAAATACGGCATTGATTACGATGATCGGTATGTCTGGGATTGATACGGATTGAGGCGCCCTGTCAGGGCGCAATCGGTGGTGGCACTTTCCACCCCAGGCTGACGCCTGGGGCTACGGTGAAGCGGCCCCTTCGGGGCCTTCCAAAGGCAAAAATATGATGGACGGAAAGGCCCGAAGGGCCTGCATCACCGTAGCCCAAGGTTACAACCTTGGGTAAATCCGCCAAAAACCATATTCCGGCCTGAAAGGCCGGTTCAATGAAAAGACGGGAACGAGTTATGCCCGACGCATCCATTGATAGTTCTCAAGATTTTGTTGTATCCAATCGAGCCCTGCGTCTCCGACGCATAGGGGGGGCTCTGATACACCTTTTGTTATTTCTGATCACGGCCAGTTCCGCTATAGCGGTGATTTTCATCTTTTTCTATATTGGGCGCGACGCTATACCATTCTTTACGTCCCGCGGCTTTACAGAATTTTTCACGGAAAACGCATGGTTTCCGGCATCGGATGAACCGCGATTCGGCGCCCTGGCCATATTCTACGGTTCCGGAATGGTAGCGCTGACCTCCATGCTTATTGCTGTACCGGTCGGTATAGCAGCAGCCATCTGTTTAAGTGATGTCCTGCCCTTTCAACTGCGGCAAGTCGCAAAGCCTGTCATCGAAATGCTCGCGGCAATCCCCTCTGTCGTGTACGGTTTTTTTGCTCTCGTCCTGTTGGCACCTTTATTACAAAACCAAGGGGGCATGCTCCTCACAATCGTGATTCTCGTCTTAACTGTTCCGCTCCTGGTCGTGGCTCTGATTGCAGGCAGCGATTTCTGTGTATCACGCCTCAGCGGCGTCCAAAAACATGCGATCCGTGTTTTGTTTATTGCCTGCGGTGGGGGTGCGGGCTTTTTAGGGCTTTACAAAGTCTATCAGGCCCTGGCTCAAGTGCAGATATCCAGCGGCACGAATGCTTTGAACGTGTCCTTCGTTTTGGCCATAATGGCCCTGCCGACGATTGTAAGCGTGGCGGAGGACGCCTTGCAGTCCACGGGCCGAGACCTGCGCGAAGGAAGTTATGCCATGGGAGCGACGCGAGCTGAAACGATGCTGCGCGTCGTCCTCCCTGCCGCCGCCAGCGGGGTGTGTGCAGCCGTTATTCTGGGCTTTATGCGGGCTATCGGCGAAACAATGGTGGTCTGGATGGCTTCCGGAAACGCGGCACAGATTCCGGAACCGTGGTACAACCTCTTCGAACCGGTGCGCACGCTTACGGCTACGATCGCAGGCGATATGGGAGAGGCTGATCAGGTTACCGGTGCTGACCGTTATCATGTGCTGTTCGCTATGGGCTTTTGCCTCTTGCTGATTTCATTCATCCTGAACCTGCTGAGTGAATGGGCTGTGAAGCGCAGCCGGCGAAAAATGCGCGGCGAAACGTAGTGTACAGCATTCGTTCTCGTAGAGCGTTGTAAAGTGGAGTAAGAAACACTGTTTTTTTTCAGACAACGTGCGTATACTTTCGTGGACACTTCCGCACGTTCTACGACAGCCGAAAGGCTGTCTTTGGGAGTGCGCTGCGGTTTCTGTAGCGCTTTGGGATGGCGAACCGAAAGGTTCGCCATTTCATGGCTGCACGCAGTGCAAAGTGGCGCACCGAGCGCGCCACATGCCGAAAGATCGGCTGACGAT
Organism: uncultured Lentisphaerota bacterium; assembly: GCA_913055945.1. GTDB lineage: Bacteria > Verrucomicrobiota > Lentisphaeria > Oligosphaerales > CAJXKU01 > CAJXKU01. The sequence continues at coordinate 8,097 of CAJXKU010000051.1, forward strand.
CAAAGCAAAAAAGTACAGAGATTATGTCGCCCACAGCCTACACTGAGTGCTGTCATCGAAAAACACAAGAAAACATTGCTGGGAGAATATGGAACTAACAACGCGCAGAATATTCAGTAAACTGTTTTCCGGGAGCGCGGTGTTATCTATCGTGTTACTGGCCGCGGCGCTATTGGTGTTTCTTGTCCCCGTCTTCTGGCGGGGCATGGAAGCTTTTGTGTTCGAGGGCACGGTTGAATTCCGCACAATGCAGTTGGACAAATTCGAACGAGGCGATCCCGAACGCATCGACCGGCAGAAACAACGCGCCTTGGCGGCACGCAAACCGGTCTATGATATGCTCAGCGAGTTCGAACAGGAACTGGATGACATGAGTGTCGTGGACCGCATGGAATACAAAGAACCGTTCAGCGTCCTGAAAGACCGTATACGGCAGCTCTTAGGTCCACCCCCCGATGCCCCTAAGCCTTCGCTCCCCCGAGATCAGTACGGCGCCACACGCATGGACGCGGCGCGTGAAACATTGCACTCCATTTTATACAAAACCGTCTACAAACGCGATACTTCCTCCGAGATGGGAACGAAAGCGTACGAACCCCGCCGGCCGGAATTCAAGGGCACCGCCATAGCTCCGCTTTTTGACTACATGGAAAACAACCTTGAGGAAATGATGCAGCCGCAGAGAGAGTTTTACTGGCAATTTCTGATCGACCGCCCGATAGATGCGAATTTTTTCGGCGGCATCTGGCCGGCGTTACTCGGCACCCTCTATCTTACTGTAGGTGCCGTTATCTTCGCGGTACCTATGGGGGTACTTTCAGCGATATACCTTATTGAGTATGCAGGAGACAACTGGCTGGTAAGCATCCTGCGGACGTTTGTCAGTACGCTTGCCGGTGTGCCCAGTATCGTTTTTGGTCTCTTCGGATTAGCATTTTTCATTAATACAGTCGGCATCTCGGATTCAAAAAGTGTTTTAGCGGGCGCACTCACGCTGGGGCTGCTGATATTGCCCATGGTCATACGAGCAGCGGAAGAGGCACTGAGAAGTGTACCGGGAACATACAAAGAGGCGGCTTTAAGCTTAGGGGCAAGCAGATGGCGGACGATACTGACGGTCATCCTTCCCACTGCATTACCCGGTATTATAAGCGGGATTATTATCTCAATGGGACGGGCTGCAGGAGAAACCGCCCCGATTATCTTTACCGCCGCCGTAAGTGTGGGAGCCCCCTTGGGACTGCTCGACACGTTCTCCGAACCGACCCAGGCGTTGTCATGGGGTATATACAACCTTGCCACCGAACACGAAGCGGCAGACGAAATCAGACATGTCCAGTACGGCATGGCCCTAACCCTCATTTCCCTGGTGTTATTGTTAAACTTGGCGGCGATTATATTGCGTTCGAAACTCTCGAAAAAACAAAGGGGTTAAACTCGATGGTCGAATTGGGCGTCACAGACGATGTTCTCAAGAACAAAGAGGGGCAAGAGCCGACACGTGTTACGAACAATGCACTGGAAGACGATTGCCATGTGAAAGCCCATGATTTTTCCGTCTTTTACGGCGGTGTACAGGCCGTCGCAAACGTCAGTTTCGGCATGCCGCGCGGAGCTGTTACGGCTGTCATCGGGCCCAGCGGATGCGGGAAAAGCACATTCCTCCGCGCCATTAACCGGATGAACGATCTTATCCCAGCCTCCTTTGTCAAAGGCAGTCTTTTATTCGACGAAGAGGACGTATACGGGCCGCGCGTGGACGTGGTAACACTTCGCAAGAAAGTGGGAATGGTCTTCCAGAATCCGAATCCGTTTCCCAAGTCCGTGTTTGACAACGTTGCCTATGGCCCGCGTATTCACGGTGTCAAACGCAAATCGCAGCAACGGGAAATCGTGGAGAAAAGCCTGCAGCGGGCAGCGCTGTGGGATGAAGTGAAAGACAGACTCAACGCGAATGCGTTAGGCCTTTCCGGCGGCCAACAGCAAAGATTATGCATAGCGCGCGCGTTAGCGGTCAACCCGGAAATACTGCTCATGGATGAACCAACCTCAGCGCTTGACCCGAAATCAACAGCAAGCATCGAGGATCTTGTAGATGAGTTGAAAGGATACTACACAATCGTCATTGTAACTCATAATATGCAGCAGGCTGCCCGAGTATCCGATTATGCGGCCTTCCTTTATGAGGGTGAACTCATCGAATTCGACGCTACGGAACAGCTATTCACAAAACCCCGAGAACAACGTACAGAAAATTATATAACGGGACGATTCGGTTAATCTGAACACGAGGCAGGGGAGGAACATGAAATGTCCATGCATTTGGCGCGCGAAATCGACAGCCTGAAGAATCACGTCCTTGAAGTGGGCACCCTCGTGGAGGAGAACACCTCCGCGGCCGTCCGGGCGCTGGAGAACAGAGACGAGCAACTCGCTCAGGACACCATTCAGGCAGACTGGCAAATCGACGAGATGGAAGTGACCGTCGAAGAAGAATGCCTGAAGATATTAGCCCTCCATCAGCCCGTTGCCGCCGATCTGCGCTTTATTGTGGCAGTCCTCAAAATAAACAACGACTTAGAGCGGATCGGTGACTTAGGCGTTAACATCGCTGAACGTACATTATCGCTCGTACACGAGGAAGCGATCAGCTTGCCCCTCGACTTCCGCAAAATGACAGAGCAGGCCCAGACCATGCTCCGCGAAGGGCTCGATGCACTGGTAAATATGGATATGGAGAAAGCCCGGGCCATTCCCCGGGAAGACGATAAGGTGGATGCGATCAACAAAGAAATGTATGAAGTCGTCAAAAAAGGAATCAACGAGAACCCCCATCATCTGGACCAGCTTATCCACCTTTTATCGATCTCGCGACATATAGAGCGTATCGCAGACTTAACAACCAATATCGCTGAAGATGTCCTCTACATGGGCAGCGGGGAAATCACCCGCCACCAGCATAGTGTTACGTAGTCTTCAAGAAGAACAGGAACAACATCTGACTGCGGGCATCGGTCTTCTGCGTATGCACTACACAGATATTCCGATCATCGGATTGTGGTTGGACGAGAATCAGCACCCCCACGAAATCGTTACCGCGGAGCAAAGCGCTGCAACGAATGACGAGTAAGCGTCCTCATGAATACTACCGTTGAGACCGGAAAGCACTGTGATACTTAAACGACAAGCCAAACCGACACTTACGGCTGTGGAAATGCTCCATGGCGACACCCTCGAATTCACCCTGTTCAAGGGGAAAACCGTGGCGATCGAACTCCTCGACACAGGGGCTGAAATCATCCACACGACCCTGGAAAAACCCGGCGTAGAAGTTCCCGGCGCAAAGACCATTTATCGTTTCTTCGCGGATGTTCGCATTGACGGAAATGATATCCACATGGAACGGGAAGTAGGAACACAATCCAGTTTCTATGAGCCCTGGGAAATTGGGGGTGTCCGTATGTGGCTTGATGCGGTAGACGCAATCTTTTCCTTCATGAATGAAACACACAGTCCCTGCCGTCTGCAGGAGAACTGCTCCCATAGCCCCTCCCCCCGGCCTCATGCCCGTTTTGCCCTGCAGGATGCGTCGGCTCGCATCTGTCCGGAACGTGTCCACCCGTGGTGCCCCCTCCCCTCCGGCGGACTGCGCATCGAAGACTGCTACCGAGGCGAGGACTGCTGGATGGGCGCATTCGACGGCGCGTCTGCGCACGGCGGACTGGACATAAACCATCCCAACGGCACCCCCCTCTACGCACCAATCGATCTGGACGATCAATTTCTATACAACGCCATAGACAGGGGAAACAACAACAATCGCTGGCGAGGTATACGTCATTGGAACGATCACACCATGTGGATTCTCACAAGTTGCCACATGACGCACCTCACTGTTCCGGAAAACACCCCGCTGCAAGCCGGGACCCATTACGCGGAAGGGGCCGGCGTGCACGCCGGCGATGCTGAACACAGTCATTTCGCATTCGCAGTTGTCGACCACGGAGAGATGATCCGGCTGGATCCGTGGATCCTCTTCTGGCAGATGTACCGGGACACGAAGACCAACAAAACGGCTGATGATAACGCATAACCGTTTGTACTGGATATAATAGTAAAAATGAACGTCAAAAAGGCATGTTTTTCATCGGAGGGTGGAAAATTACGATTCGGTCACCTCTCCGGAGAAGATGTCCGAATCGTAGTTAAGCCGATTTCTCCCGGCAAGCGAACCAAAAACATCCGCTCGTGGTACGGCATCCTGCGTTAACCCAAACACCTACCGATTTGCAGCATCCTGCTGCGGGAGGATGCGAGCCAATTCGGCGTCCAGGCCGGGTGTAAAAGTACCGTTGTTCATATGCCGGGTAAGCGCCTCTACTGACCAGAAGCGCAACTCTTCAATCTCCTGAGCCGGCGGAAAGAAGGGGCCGTCATGGATTATCCGGAAAACGCGTACACGCTCCGACTCCATTTGATGCCGTACCGACATGTCAAATAAATGTCTTATTTCATCAACGGAGGCCAACCCGATCCCCAATTCCTCCTCGAGTTCCCGGGCCGCTGCTGCCTCATACGACTCACCCGGTTCAAGGTGGCCGCCCACCGCAGTGTCCCATTTTCCGGGAAACATATCCTTATTGACTGAACGCTTCTGCAACAACAGCTGACCGCTGCTGCTCCAGACAACCACATGGGCAGTGCAGTGCGTCAGTTCCGGATTCCTGTGACACTCACTCCGCGAAGCAGTACCGACAACTTCACCCCGCTCATTGACAATTTCCAACATTTCAGACATTTGTTCAACCCAGGTTTGTCCGCCCCGTTCTTAGGCATTTCGTCTTCACCGATCACGCCGGCTCCGCCGCATCCTATGCCGGAAAGACACGCTTATTCTTCACGCTGCGGGGCAGGTTTTCTTTCCCGCACTGTCTCCGCATGCAACGTAATGCCAAGACTTCGTCCGTTGAAAACCTTCCCGATGCCGAATAATCTTTTGTACACTTCACGTTTCTCCTGGTCCAGCCCCCCCACTCGGACCGTACCGCCGTCGCGTACCACCACCTGCGTGGCCAGTTCTTTCGCTTCGACGCTTAATTCCTGATCCCCTTCAAGCGTTAATTTCGGGTAAACATACACCTGAACCATATTTTCCCCTACCATGCGGGGATGTATCCACAGACTCGCCCCGATGTCCTGGTACACGATGTTCTGCTCCCACCAGCCGTGATGAACCCCGTAGTTGTACACCCACTGCTGCCGCGGGACACTCTTTCCGACCCAGATGCGCGCCGGCCGGTTATTGCGCGTCATCACAAACTGCCTGCTCTGACTCTCGGTTCTGCGCTGCCCTGCTCTTCCACGGATACCCACATTCCCGCTTATTTCAGCTTCACCGTCCTTGATCACAAGGTGCCCCGTGTCGGCCTCCACATTTGCACCACTTTTTCGGCGCGTGTCATCAAAGCTCACCGCGATACGGATATTCACAGCAGGCGCATCGATCTTGTTCAACCGAGCTTCGATCTCTTTCACATGATCCGGCGTGTCGTATATCATCAGAGCGTGACGGGAGGAGATGAAGCGCAATTCACCGGATTCCGAAAGAAGTGGTTCGAGCACGGGTTTGATTTCTTCAAACTTTACGGATTGAAGCGGGATTAATTCAACCGTCTTCTCCGATGATTCCGATAGTTGGGCTGGCCTCTCCGGCTTTTCCGGTTGTTCCGGTTGGTCCGGTTGGTCCGGCCTCGGCGGCTCTTCCGGCGCAGGCTGCCCCACGGCCGTCAGCCCCGCCCCAACAAAAAATACGGCGGCAGTAAGCGCTTGTATCCAACGTCCTATCAGCATGTCTCTTCCCCTTTTTCCTGACTCCATGGCTTATACTTTTACTTCCCCTATGCTTAAATTAATCTTCACGCGAACCGAATACAAGTTCATGTCAAGTTTTGGTATTGACATACAACACCCCGAATCACGCAAACCGACGCGAATACATATACAACCAAAAGAAGCGATCAACCGAAATGAGCCCGCCTTGAAATCCTCAAGCCATTTACTAAATTAACCTCTACGAATCAGCGCGCGCCCGTAGCTCAGCCGGACAGAGCGTCTGCCTCCGGAGCAGAAAGTCGTAGGTTCGAGTCCTGCCGGGCGCGCCATTTCATCTCCCGAGGGCACTTGTCACATTTTACCGAACAAGCCTCTTCGACTTATCCTTGGCTGTGAAAGAGTCGCAACAAAGAAGCTGCCGAACAATGCAACCCCAGATAACATATAGTCGAATATGTATCTCGGAATGCGAACTTCATCTGTCAAGACAGGAACTTGTTCTCCAGCTCGCTGATCTGCTGTTCATTAATGGGGTGGAGTTCGCCCAGGGGTTTACTCATGGTAAGTGACCTGGCGCTGAACTCCGCCACTTCAAGTCGGTCAAAGGCATCCAAAAGGGCGTTGCCGGTAACCAGTACCGAATCGTTTTCGATAATGATACATGAGGTGCCCTTTGCGATCAGCTCGGGGATCGTATCCTTATCCCTGAAATGAGAACCGAATGATACATTGGGCACATCCTGGAGGAAGATCCAGCTTTCGGGGATTGTCCTGACATCAAACTTTTCTCCTGTCACCCCGAAAGCCATCAGGTAAGGAGACTGCGTCAGGATGATAGAGTTCACCTCCGGATTTCTTCTGTATATCTCCTGGTGAAGCCAGACACCACGGCTCGGAAGCTTGCCGGGTTCTTTCCTGCCGTCCCTGATCTGAACAATGTCTTCCCGCCGGATGTCCCACCGGGAGACCTCGGTTGGCGTAATCAGAAAATCATCATCCCTCCATCTGACGGAAAGCGTGCCGTAGGAACTGATCATCAGTCCCTGTTCACAGGCCCTTTTCACCATTTCGACAATGGACTCTCGGATATCCCTTTCATCCGCCGGGTGGGCGACGCTCTCCATTTCGGGCTGACGACGGGGTATCTGATCTTCAAAATTTTCTATATCTTCATCAGACAGATAGACAGGATTGCCGATGGTTTTACCGTTGACCATCGTTCTTGCAGAGAACTCAAGCGTCTCAAAACGCTGGAAAGCATCCTTCAGATCAGTGCCACCTACAACCGTTCCGTGATTCTCCATGATCACAGCGTCGTAGTTTTCCCTGAACGGGTCGGCAATGCTTTCCCCCAGTTCACGACTTCCCGGAAGGGCGTAAGGCGCATAACCTATGGGCCCACATATATTCCTGGCCTGGGGGATAATATTGGTGTCGGGAACTTGCCGGGCAACACTGAATGACACCAGTGCAGGAGGATGCGCGTGAATGATCGCCGTAATATCGGGTCGGCATTCATAGATGGCTCTATGGAAGGGAAATTCTGAAGAAGGCTTATGCTTCCCGATTTTCGTGCCATCCTTCTTGACACACACAATATCATCCCGCTGCAGCGCCCCCTTATCCACGCCGGAGGGAGTGACCCAAATATCTCCATTCTCCTCGATGATTGAAATATTACCTCCTGAAGTAGTAGTCAAGCCGCGTTTGTATATGCGATCAATCACCAGGACGATCTGATCGCTGGGATGCATCAGTTCCGGCTCAAATCCGCTCATTATCATCTCTCCTATTTTTTCCTAACCAGAATATCCACACATCAGGCGCACGAGCCAACCCGCGGGCCGGCGGAGCCGCCCTGACACCCCGATATTACCCGTATCACACTTGGCGCGGTTGTCGGCGGGTGGTACTTCACCGGATAAAACAGCATGGGCTTTCCTGTGCGTTCTTGATCGAAATCGAAATCGCTATCGAAATCGGAATGCCGGACGATTCGATCCCGATCCCGATACCGATTGCGACTTCGTGAGAGAATCATAA
>CAJXKU010000052.1 GCA_913055945.1 uncultured Lentisphaerota bacterium
CTTTTTTTGCCTCAGTCTCCGCCATCGGATAGAACGTGTGCGGATCCACACCCTGTTCGACCACTTCCACTTTTTTCTCGGGCATGTCAATCTTCTTTTTCAACGCGTCACTGTCGCAGACGACACAGGAAGCGTCATCCAGCGCTTTATGAAACATCCATTTCATGCCCGGCAAACGGTTGCTTCGAAAATGCGGGTAATAATGATACAAGTCAAACACAAAAGGTATGCTCAACTTTCCAGCTATGGTAGAACCCAAAAAACCGATGTGGCTGTCCCCGCTTCCCACAATAATGTTGGGGTCGAATGTCCGTACTACACTTTGTAGTCTCTTGTAGAACGTTAACAAACTGCGAGTCAAGGACATCGTATATATCTGCATGCCATCTTGCGTGATTTCCTCATCCTCGCACCACTCGTAGGTCAGAGCGATAATGCAGAGGCTATGCCCCGAAGCCGCCCACCGTTTGGGGATTTCGTACAAGCGTCCGAACTTATCCCGTACCAAATCTTTATTTGTATATGTTCGTTTGCATAACAACGCAACGCGCATAGCCAGAAAAGCTCCATACAAGCATTTCTTAAAACCGCGAATTTATGTGGACATATGCATTCGCATAGATTATGCGTGATTAGCGGTTACTCAGATATCCATATTAGTTGAACCGCGAACAACGCAAATCGGCGCGAATAATGTGGGTGTTGTCATACTTTGTTTCGTTCTGCTAATGCATGGTACAGTTGATCGTATTGTTTTACCATGTGCTCGACCGTAAATTGTGCTGACAGTTCCGCACCCTTCTCTGCTATCGAACGACGTAGTGACTCTGATTTTACCGCTTTACGTATAGCCTCACAGAGCTCTTCCACAGACCCGGGTTTTACTAAGAGCGCTTCACGCTCATCGCAGACCCAGTGCCCTATTTCCGGCATACAGGTGGCAATACAGGGCATCTTCAACAGCATCGCCTCGAAAAGCACGTTGGGCATGCCTTCGGACACGCTGGGCAACACAAATACATCATCTTTTGTGACGAGATGGTGCCAATCTTCGCGATAACCGAGGAATGTAACGGCGCCTGAACAGTCGTATTCTTCAGCAAGCTCACGCAACTCTGCGCTTATTCGTTTATCGCTTTCGTTGCCACAGATGACGAGATTGAGGTTCAACCCTTCACGTCTCAGAGCAATTACGCTTTTTAATAGAATATCCACGCGTTTCTGCTTGACAATTCGGCCGACGAACCAAAGGGTACACGTCTGCCCGATCCGAAAATCGTTCTTCGGTTCTGCAGAAGCAGCCACATCAACCCCATTAGGGATCACAGCGCCAGCCTTGTGCCTGAAAAGCCATCGGTAAAGGAATGGTTCTGCACTCGGCGGGAAATTAGCTGCGATTCGCGTGGAAAGCACGTGCTGAAAGTAACACAGCCGGTCCGTGAACCATGCGGAAATCTTTCCCCGGTATCTCAGAGAACGACGCTGTGCGCTGACCGTCGAAATCCTCTTCGGAAACGCCAGGAAAGCTGCGGGCAGGGTCGCGACCGGGGGAAACCACAAGTGAATAACATCGGGGTCATGCTCGCGGATAATGGCAGCCGTAGAGCGAACCACGCCGATTATGTCCCACTTGCAGCATCGGCTTATCCTGATAAGCTGTACCCTCGACTGCAGAGAGGGGGTAATTGCTACATCACCCGTTTGAGGTTCTTTCAGATAGACGATGGTACAGCGAAAGCGGTCCGGCAGATTGTTTACCAAATACTGGAGTTGGCGTTCAATGCCTCCGCCTTCCAGAGAGGAAACGATATGAAGAACATGGATATTTCTCTCAGCCACCGAAGAAGGACTCCATGACTACACAAACCGCGATGCGTCTATTGTTCGGAGTGTCCGGACGTTGTTTCCGTGCGTCGTTCTTCGTGCTTATTTTGCTGCCGTCATCCCGCCGTCCCGCCGTCCCGCAGTCCTGTCGTCCCGGCCATATTCTCTTGACCCGAGAATAATTCCACTCACTGAAAAGCCGAACACCGCCCCGCCTCACTGGAACTGCCGCAGCCACGTTTCGAAACTGAGCAAGCTCCAGATCAGGAGCCGTCGATTCCGTGTGCCGGAACTGTGCTCATCAAGGACGCTCCGCACAAAATCCTGATCCAGATAGTCCCGGATACGGGAAGAGGACGATAGCAATTCATGCCGCACAAAATCTTCTGCCTGCCCGCGAAACCAGCTCTCGTCAGGCGCACTGAAGCCCTGCTTCCGTGCCCGGCATATTTCTTCCGGCAGGATACGGCTCATTGCCCCGCGCAGGATGCTTTTACCCCCGTGGAATTCGCGATCCCGCTGCTTCTTTTTGCGCAACTGATTCTCATCAATACGGGGAAGGTTTTCTAAGTCAGCCACTTTGTACCGAATCGGGATGCGACACGCCAGATCCACAATATCATTATCCAGCAACGGCACACGCGATTCCAGGCCGTGCGCCATGGACAGCTTATCATCCACCATGAGCAGACCGTGCAAGAACGTTTTGCACTCGAAATAGAGGGAATGATTGACCTGTTCCTCGCGGGAATCCGCCTCTGGATCCCCGCCGAACACGCGTTTGAACATTGAAAGGGTGTGATCCCGGAACGGTACTGCCCCTTGCTCGTCCAGCTTGCGCAGACGTTCCGCAACGTCGCGCGAAAAAAGATGCGGTTTGTTCCGGTTCCGCACCAGACGCTTCCAGTAGCGATAATAATTCTGGACATAATCGCCGCTGCATCCGGCCACAGCCGAGGCATAACGCCACGGATAGCCACCGAACAATTCATCTCCGCCGGCCCCCGAAAGCGAAACCTTAACGAATTTACTTGCCAACTGGTGCAGATAATAATTGGGATAACACTGCCCTACCCTGAGGTCTTCCAGATGCCATATCAAATGATCCATAACCGCACTCATGTCCCCTGCGTGAAGGACGCATTCATAGTGCTGGGTTTGGAAAAGGCTGGCCATTTTTTCGGCCAACTCGCGTTCGTCAAACCGCAACTCACGCCCCTGCGCTTCGGACAGATCAAATCCGCCTGTGAAGGTCGCAATACGCCCGAAGTGATTCGCCGTCAAGCCGGTCACTGTGCCTGAATCCATGCCACCGCTCAGGTAGCTGCCCACCGGAACATCGCTGACACATTGGCGCTCCACCGCCTGACGAATCAGCTCGTATAACTGTTCCTGCAGTTCCTTTTCCGGCTCATCGGATGGTCGGGTGAAATCAAAGTCCCAGTACTGGTTCACTGACACGGCAGGTGGGTGTGGCGAGGTGGATGTCATCTGATGCTGCGGTAAGACGGTGACGGTCATGCAGTGGGCAGGCGGCAGCATGCGGATACCCTCAAACAATGTACGATCACTGAATACGTTCTGGAAGGAAAAGTACTCGTTGAGCGCGAGCAGATCCACTGACGGTTTCTGTGGTAAGTAGGCCAGAATGGACTTGATTTCAGAACCGAACACCAGTTTCTGTCCATCGTTCATGTAGTACAACGGTTTGATGCCATAGCGATCCCGGACAAGGTGCAACTCTTTCCGTCGATTATCCCATAACGCAAACGCGAACATCCCGTTGAAGCGTTTTACGCAGTCAATGCCCCACTCCTCATACGAATGAATGACAACTTCAGTATCCGTACCGCTGGAGAAATTATGACCGCGGTCGGCAAGCTCTTCGCGCAACTCACGAAAATTGTAGATTTCCCCGTTGTAACTGAGCCAAATATTCTGGGTCTTCTCACACATGGGCTGATGTCCGCGCGGAGAAAGGTCGATAATCGACAAACGCCGATGGCCAAGAAAAAGATCCCACGTATCTTCATGTAACTTCTCACCCCCCGCGGCGGAATCAATAGGTGGGAGTAAGGGGGAAACGTTCCGGAACGCAGTGTCTGTAAACGCCTGCCCATAGGCTACACCCCGCGAGTGCTGCCTGCCGGTCTGGAATACCAGATATCCGGCGTCGTCAGGGCCGCGATGCGCCATCGCGTCCACCATAGGCTTGAGACGGTCTACCGCAAGAGTCGAATTGTCGTATGTAAGTATGCCTGTTATGCCGCACATGTTTGGTTACCAGTTATTCTGGGTTCGGGGTTCGTGCTGTGTTCTTAACGGAGTTCAACATTCAATATTGGTTTCGTTTTCCACTAAAAACCGCTTCCCGGTCCGGCGGATATCGGCAAAGGGCGCCCCGAAGGGGCGCAGGTAGGTAGCCCCCGGCGTCAGCCGGGGGACCGGGTAATACCCCCACAGTTGCGCCCGAAAAGGGCGCGGGTGGGTAAACGTGCCGAGCCGAAAAAAACGTCCGTATTTCGTTCATCGGGAAATGCCGCGGAAATCACCCGCGCCCGCTTTGGAGCGGATGTGTGGGGTATCCCCAATCCCACGGGTTCACCCCCGTGGCTACCCGCCTGGACCGCTTTGCGGTCCGCTTCGGGCCGGGTGTCGGTATGTCGATGAACCGTTATCAATTATTTGTTATTGGGTATTGGGTATTTGTTATTCAGTTCACGACTCACCGCTCACATGACATCCTCTGCATTACCTCACAGCATTATCGTGTCTGACATTCTCTCCCACATTTCATATGAATATCCTTTTGACACCTTAATTTTGCGACACGTTAATGAGATCGCAATATTCCATTACATTCTGTGGATTATGGTGCCGCGATGATTATGCTGGTGAAAATATAACTAGTGTGGTGTATTCCAAATGAGTTTACATAATGTGGCGCTATTTTACTAAGGCGGCGGGCAGATAGTGTCATAATACGAGTGTAAAAGGCGAAAGAGCGGACGATGGTTCGAGACAAGGTGCGAGACAAGGTGCGAGACAAAGTTACAAGGCGCATTTCGCAATTTTCTTACCCACGCAAGGGAAGTGACAGACCGTGCAACGTATACGCTATGTTTCCGCACTTCTACCGTTTGTTTAAACGGCTATCAGTGAAAACTTAGTCAAGACAATTCGGGTACAGAACACTAGAACTATAGAACTACCGGACCACAGGACGACGCTGGACCGCCACACCGATCAACTGATTCACCGACTCACCGATTCACCGCTCTTTTCAGTTCCGCAACAACGCAATCCTGCTGTTCTTCCGTCATTTCGTGGAACAGCGGCAGTGCCAGACAGTGGTCAAAGGCATAATCGCTGTTCTCAAGGTTCCCTGCATGTCGGCAGAATTCGCTTTCGGCATAGGCCGGATGCCGGTGCAGGGCGTAGGTTCCGATCTGGGCTTCTATGCCCCGGCTGCGGAGGGCTTGCATAACCGCATCCCGCTCGTCGACAAGGACACAGAACGTCTGGTAGGAGTGTTTGCCGTGCCCCGTCACAGAGGGTAATGTTATCCCGGGCACCTCCTGGAGTAGTTCAGAATAACGTCGGGCGAGCACCTGCCGCTGCGAAAGGAGCTCATCAATGTGGTGCATTTGTACGACCCCTAAAGCCGCCTGCAGATTGCTCAGCTTGTAATTCGTGCCGATACGTTCAAAACAACTCTGACGCCGCGATACGTTTTCGTCCATACCGAAGTGTTTGTACGACGCCATCCAATGGGCCCAGTCCGCATTGCCCGTCGTGACAATTCCGCCTTCACCGGTTGTAATAAACTTACGGGGGTGCAGACTGAACACAGAGATATCGGCCTGCGCCCCTGTTTTCTGCCCCTTGAATTCTGCCCCCAGCGCGCACGCCGCGTCTTCGACAATATACAGCTTGTGTTTTTCCTTAAGCGCATTCAGGCAGTCATAATTCAAAGGATTACCGAACTGAGAAACAGGCAGAATCGCCTTCGTCCGCTCACTCAGCGCCTCTTCGACCGCATCATAATCGATGAGCATCGTATCGGGATCGATATCCACCAGGACAATGCGTGCACCCACAATATTGACAACGGCGACCGTGCCCGGATGAGTATAAGCCGGCGCGATCACTTCGTCTCCACGCCCGATACCCAGCGCACGCAACGCCAGCTCCAGGCCGGTCGTACACGACGTAACAGCAATCGCGTGAAGCACGCCTACGTAATCCGCCACAGCCTGCTCGAACTCACGGGTAACCGGGCCTTCGGTCAAGTATCCGCTATCGAGGACTTCGCGGACTTTCTCTTCTGTTCCGGGCGGAAGATAAGGTTTTATGAGAGGGATGGGCATCAGTGTTTCAGTTAATCAGTGTTTCAGTTAATCAGTGTTTCAGTTAATCAGTGTTTCAGTTAATCAGTGTTCCCTCTTTCACCGCCAAACCGATACACCGATACACCGGACACACGCATGGTTCTGTTATCGGAGTTCACCATGCGAACTTTCAAGGTCAGAATACGTGCCTACGTCCACATACTCGCATGCTCTTGCTGTACAGAGCCAATGTTTTGTTTCTGCATGCTCGCTGAGAGCATCTGACAACTTGCTGCGAAAATGGTTTACGTACCTTCTTTTCTCCCATGCTCCTGCTATACATGCGCCCACGCTACGTGAGCTTCTACGTATCTGATCTGTCAATGAAAATAATTCTTCTTTCGGAAACTGCTGACTCACATGGAAAATCGACTGCTGGAATTCAAAAGCTTTCTGATAAACCTCCGAATCCTGGTAATCATATATTTTCATGTCCGAAACCGCTTTTTTTGCTTCCTTAAATGGACACACCGCTACACCGCTACACCGATACACCGACACACCGATACACCGACACACCGACTCACCGACCCTCTGCCGCGCGGCGCGCCGCCACTTCAGCTTTATGGGTGTCGCGCCACTCGATCAGGGACCCCATGCCTTCTTCGAGATCAATCGACCATTCGAATCCGAGATTCTTTCGCGCTGCCTGCGTATCACCCACGCGGTTGGTAACAAAACTTGAGCTGGCAGGTTCGTAATGAATCCCGAGATCTTGCCTTCCTTTAAGCCGCAGGAGAAGCTCTGCAAGTTCTTTTATACTGGTTTTGATGCCTCGCCCGACGTTGAAAAAACCGAACGGACAGTCGGATTGTAAGGCACACACATTCGCCCGTGCGACATCCCGGACATGGATAAAATCGAAAGATTGCGAGCCGTCCCCATGCACGACGGGTTGCTCCCCTCGGTCTATTTTGTCCAGAATTTTCATCATCACAGCGATGTAAGCGCCTTTGTAATCCTGACGCGGCCCGTAAACATTCATATACCGCAGACCTATGCCATCCAGGCCGTAGCGGGCATGATACGCCTTCAGCATATGCTCACCGGAAATTTTTGTCGCTCCATAAAACGTCCAGTTGTTGTACGGATGATCTTCGGTCATGGGCTCTTCCATCGCATTGCCGTACACACTCGCGCTTGAGGAAAAGATCAGTTTTTCCACTTGGTGTTTTCGGCACGCCTCCAGCACATTGAACGTTCCCCCGATGTTTGTTTCAAAAGCGGATTGGGGAAATTCATAGCAATGGAGCAGCCATAACGCCGCCAGGTGAACAACACCGTCCACGTTCTCCATTGCGCACTCCAGGATATCTCTGTGAAGAATGCTTCCGCCGTATGGGAAGATGGATACCCGAGGGTCCTTCAGCGCTTCTGCAAGATTGTCGCGCGTGCCGCGGGAAAAATCGTCATATACTACCACCTCGCTCACCGCCGTTTTCAAAAGCTCCTCCACCACGTGGGATCCGATTAAGCCGGCACCGCCGATAACTAAAATTCGTTTGTTCGTAAGGTCCATGAGAAATTTCCTGTTATTCGTTGTTTGTTGTTTGTTGTTTGTTAATGGGTAATGGGTAATGGGTAATGGGTACTTGTGAAGGGGAAGCGGGCTGGATAGCTACGTCTGCTGAATCGCCCCTGTTCAATAAAAACACTATGAGGTTCCTGCACGCCACGCTCCCTCATCACTGCTATTCCGGCTGGTCAAACACCCATACAAACCGTTCATCGGGCGAAACACCGTCAGGCAGATAGTTGCTTCGGGCAGGGGACGCCGGATCATACGCGGTAATCAATATTCGGGAAAACGTCGAAGACTCTTCGCTTTCGCCTCCTTCTACAGCAGGCTCCGTGGGAATTTCGGAAACGGCTTTCACTGACAGGCCTAAAAACGTACGCCCGGCGCTTTCATCATCGTATACGGCTGTCAAAACCAGTCCCTGTTCCTGAACGCCGAGATAGGCAATCTCTGCCAGTTCTCCGCATCCGAGAAAAGCTACTCGCTCTACGCCATCCCTTTTGAGCCGATAACAAACCGACGAAGACCGCCGACGTGCTTCTTTGAAAAAACGACGTGAGAAATCAAGGTATTCATACGTGAGTCGCATCTTTTCGCGAACACCCGCCGGCGTCAAGAGATAATTCC
The DNA here is from genome assembly GCA_913055945.1 of uncultured Lentisphaerota bacterium. Classification (GTDB taxonomy): domain Bacteria; phylum Verrucomicrobiota; class Lentisphaeria; order Oligosphaerales; family CAJXKU01; genus CAJXKU01. The sequence goes on from CAJXKU010000052.1 coordinate 8,362, forward strand.
AGGAACGCCCGTCTCGAGGTTTCACCTGTAAAAGTCCACGCTTGACTAAACCGTTTACAACTGAATTCGCAAGCTTTACGCTCACACCCAGTTTTCGCGCCGCAAGCCTGTTTGTCAGGCGGGAACTTTTCTCGACTTCTTCAAGGATGCGGAGATTTTGGTAGGATCGTTCGTCCATGTCAGGAAGAGCAAGCTGGTAAAGTTAAGACTCTTACGTCAGGCGGAAGTGGGCGCGAGCCTTAGCGAACGATTTTGTTTAACGCCTGTGCAGACGCGCAGCGCCCCGTCAGTTATGCCTCCCATGCCACCAGTAGGCCACACACAACCAACGCCGAAAATGTCATTCGATTTTCCACCAAAACGTTACCACTGGTAACAATTCCTGTCAAGTTCTGCATATTCTGCAGAACATGCGTTTTGGAGATTATGCGCGGACCGATTATGTTTCCAGATAACTGATCGCGGAAAACTACGACCACTTCAAACTCAACGAACCCTTTCTTTCATGCCGCAGGATAGACATCAACATTCTGAAACGATTCTTGTCCGATGCCCCAACTGGACGGGCGACATCGTCATGGCCACCCCTGTACTCCAATGTCTTTATGACAACTTTCCCGAACGTCGAATTGTCGCTTCTGTCCGCCGGTACGCCCGGGGAATTCTGCAGGACTGTGAATGGCTCGACCGTATCATACCAATCGAGGACAAAAGCTTTGCCGGCATGATGCGAGCAGTCGCGAACATGCGGGAAGAAGCCCCCGAGACAGCGATCCTCTTGCCGAATTCGTTCCGCGCCTGGTTCCAGGTCCGGCTGAGCAATCCGCACACCATCTACGGATACCGCCGCGGCCTACGCAAATATTTAATGACCGAAGGCCCTCTGCCCAGACGCCGGAACGGTGAAATTGTTCGCCTGCCGATGACGGAATATTATCTGGATATCTGCCGTTATATGGGCCTGGAGATAAAAGAACATTACAAACCCACCCTGAGTGTCTCCGACCAATTGCAGGCGGAGGGAGACGCGATCTTAGAAAATACCGGAGTCTCGCCCGACAGTACGATCATAGGAATTAATCCCGGAGCCAGCTTCGGTTCATCAAAGTGCTGGCCGGTTGAACACTTTGCCAGACTCGCCGAACAGATTGAACAACAGTGGAATAGTACGGTCGTACTCTTCGGAAGCCCGGGTGAAAAAGAACTCACTCGGACCATCACCGAACAGAGCGAGGCCTCGATTGTTGATACTGCCCCCTTAAACATCGACCTGGAATACCTGAAACCCCTGATACGACGCTGCAATCTTCTGATCACCAACGACACCGGACCGCGTCATTACGGCACTGCCTTTGATGTTCCCACAGTGGTCCTCATGGGCCCCACCGATCCGGCCCATACGGCGTCACATCTTGACAGGACGGCCATTGTATGGGAAAACGTAGACTGCGCCCCCTGTTACAAGAAAATCTGTCCGCGGGATCACCGCTGTATGAAACGTATAACACCCGAACGCGTACTTGAAGAAGCACAGAACCTGTTAGAAAGTCTGAACTGATGAAACCTGAATCGTATAGACAACGCTGGGAACAACTCCAGCCGAAACCTGACGTATCACAGCTGGAGCACCTCGCCAAGCAGATCGCCTTGTCTTTTCTGGACCACCATTACTACAACGATGAATACAGATCCGATTACATCGATCTGCTGTGCGAAATGGCCACCGCCTCTGCCGATTCGGCCCTGACCAAACCGGCCTCCTCGGCATTGTTCGGCATCATTGTGGAAAGCCTGTGTGACGACTTTGAAGAATTCAACACGGCCGCGTATAACCAGGTCATGAGCCAGGTGATCGCCTACTACAGGCAGACCCCTGACGGCCAGGCAATGGATAAAGAACTGAAAAATTTCGGCCTGTACACCAGTAAAGACCTTTTTCAACGGATCGAGGGCATCCGAGCCGGCAGTGACGAATGCAAACTCAATCAGGTACAGGCCCCAGAAAAGATTCTCATTCTGTCCAGAGTCACATTGGGCGCGGACGTAGCTGTCACAAGTGTCATAATCCAATATCTACAGGATCTCTTCCCCCGAAGTGAAGTGATTCTGTTGGGAGGCGAAAAGCTGAACGACCTCTTCGGCGGCAACGCCGGCTTGAGCATAAAAACGATTGACTACAGTCGCCGGGGCTCATTGGCAGAACGGCTCAACAGTTGGCACACCGTACGAAAGGCAATCGATGAAGAAATCGCAGACCTGCCCCTTGACAAAGCAGTACTCGTGGACCCTGACTCCAGGCTTTCGCAACTGGGTGTTTTTCCCCTCGTGCAATCTGCGCCGTACCTGTTTTTTAACAGCCGGGGTACGGATGATCGACCGAAGCATGTAAACGTGGCGGAGCTGACCAACTACTGGCTCAACAAGGTATTCAACGATTCCGCCTTCTACCACCCGAACGTCTGGTTGCGGCAGAAAGATCTCGAAAAAGCACGAAGCGTGATTGATCAATTACGCACAAACGGATGCGAACGAATCATCAGAATCAATCTCGGCGTTGGCGGGAACGAACGAAAGAGGCTGAGCCGTTCAGCGGAAGAAAAACTCATTCTGAAACTCCTCCAGGCACCGGATACTGTTGTCGTTCTGGACAAGGGAGCCGGGGCCGAAGAACAGGAGCGTATTGAGCAGCTTGCGGCGCAGATTGAAGCCGCGGGTGAAACAGTCAAACAAATTTCATCTGCCGGCGAGCAGGAGATCCCCGGATTACGACACGGATTGCTGTGCATTTCCGGCGGGATAGGTGAAATGGCAGCACTCATTTCCTATGCGGACGAATACATCGGCTACGATTCAGCCTGCCAGCACATCGCAGCCGCCCTCGGCATCCCCAGATGTACAATCTTTGCAGGCAGCAACGACCCCGCTTTTGTCCGGCGCTGGTGTGCAAGCGGACCGGGACAAACGAAAGTTGTCCACGTAGACACCCTTACAACACCTCCTATGTTCGACGACGACGACATTGTCGCACGTGTTATCCATGCCCGCAGTGAGGAATATCAGACATGAACGTTCTGTTTGTATACCCCAATTCAGGCTCCCAGCTCGGCTTCAGTTATGGCCTGGCCAGCATGTCGAGCTTATTAAAAGAGGCTGGACACACGGTGCAGCTGATGCATCTGTGTGAAACACTCGCTCCTTTACCCGAAAAACACGAATTCCTGAAGAACCTTCAGGACCTGAACCCCGACATCATCGGATGGTCAGTGGTAAGCACCCAATGGGCATACGCGGCAAAACTCGCCGGCTGGGTAAAAGAAGAGATGCCGCATATCCCGCTTGTCTGCGGGGGGCCGCACGTGACCATGGCCCCTTATGAAGTTCTGCATACCGGCCTTTTCGATTACATCTTCGTCGGAGAGTGCGAAGAGGCGTTCAGGGATTTCGTAGATACGTATGAGCGAGGTGAAGATGTGACGAACCTGCCTAACCTGGGCACTGTCCTGAACAACGACCAAAAGGTGGTAAATCCTGTACGCCCTTTGCCGGATCTGCGCCGTCTGCCCCCGAAAGATTACGAACCGTTCGATTTTCAGAAAATCATAAACGGCAAGAACGGATGGGTAGGTTTGATGACTTCCAGAGGATGCCCCTTCAACTGCACTTACTGCTTCAACCACAAAATGGTAGAAAAATACCGCAATGATTTGAACTGCAGCTTCCGTGAGTTGAATTACATCCGATACGAAAGCGTTGACAGGGTCATCGGCGAAATCCGATACCTGCTTAACACCTATGACAACATCCGGATGTTCATTTTTGACGACGACCTGTTCACGTACGACAAATCCTTCGTCCAGGATTTCTGCAAAGCTTATCGGGAGAACTTTGATGTCCCATTTGTCGTCAATGGGCACGTGGCTTTCTTCGACGAAGACCGGGCAAAAGCACTCGCTCAGGCCGGATGCCGCATCGTGAAATTCGGCATCGAAAGCGGCAGCAGACGCATACGTGATGAGGTCATGCGCCGCCGTATGACCAACGATCAGATCAAGGAGGCGATTGCCACCGTCCACAAATACGGCATGCACAGCTCCACATTTATCATGATCGGCCTGCCCTACGAAACACGGGAAGACGTGATGGCAACCATCCGACTCCTGGCTGAGGCTCAGCCGGGACGCTTCCGCTGGACCTACTTCTATCCTTTCCCCGGGACAGAAGCCCATCGCATGAGCGTGGAAGGCGGGTTCGTCGACGAAGACAAACTCGGCTCGCTGATGAACTTTACAGATGATTTCTGTCTTGACTTCGGCAAAGAGCAGAACCTGTTTCTGCAGAAAGTGGGCAGGATCATGCCGTGGTTTGTCAACGCCCACGCGGGATTTGAAGCCTCTGACATCTACAATAAAAAAATCTCAGAAATTCTTGAACTATCCGCCGAAGAATGGGCACAACGCTCCCCTTCACTTCACGAGGAGGATGAGGCTCTCTCTGCACAACTCCAGCAGGAGGAGAAACGGCACTACGCCATAAAATTCAATCCGTTCATGGGGGTGATCTCCGATTACTTTATGAACGAAGCGTAAAGTCACCCTTGACGCTGCTTCTTCTCTATCTTCGCCCATGTGTCTTTCAGCGAAACCGTCCTGTTCAGGACAACTTTGCCCTCTGGATTCGTATCGGGATCCACACAGAAGTACCCCTGCCGTTCAAATTGAAGACGATAGCCCGGCTCGGCATCCTGCAGGCTCGGTTCGACTTTCGCACCAACACATTGGAGCGATTCCGGATTCAGATTCTGTTTAAAATCCTCGCCTTCTTCCACATCGGTCGGGTCAGGCGTCATAAAAAGCCTGTCGTACAGCCGTACTTCCGCATCCAGCGCATGAGCCGCTGACACCCAATGGATCGTACCCTTGACTTTTCGCCCGTCCGGGGCCTGACCGCCGCGGGTCTCAGGATCGTATGTGCAACGGAGTTCCACCACTTCGCCGTTTTCATCTTTCACATAATCCTGACAGGTTATGAAGTACCCGTAGCGTAAACGTACTTCGCGCCCTGGCGCCAATCGATGGTATTTCCGGGGCGGATCCTCCCGGAAGTCATTCCGTTCCACATAGATCACTTTTGAGAATGGAACTTTGCGCGTGCCCATGGATGGATCTTCCGGGTTGTTCACCGCCTCCAGCTCTTCTTCAGTATCCTCAGGATAATTCTCGATGACCACTTTCAGCGGATAGAGAACACCCATCCTGCGCGGCGCATGCTTGTTTAAATCTTCGCGGATACAGTGTTCCAGTAACGCCATTTCCGTCTGCGCGGTAAACTTCGTTACCCCTACGCGGCGACAGAACTCGCGAATCGCCGCCGGCGTATAGCCCCGCCGCCTGAATCCCGCAATTGTGGGCATCCTGGGATCGTCCCAACCGTCCACAATACCGCCTTCGACCAACTCGGTCAGCCGACGCTTGCTCAGCACCGTGTACGTAAGGTTCAAAGGCGCGAACTCAATCTGCTGAGGGTGATGAACCTCGAGTTGGTCAAGTATCCAGTCGTAAAGAGGACGATGCACCTCAAATTCCAGAGTACACAAAGAATGCGTAATACCCTCTATCGAATCCGACAGACAATGCGCAAAATCATACATAGGATATATACACCACTTGTCCCCTGTCCGATGGTGGGATACATGCCGGATTCGGAAGATGGCGGGGTCGCGCATGTGAATATTGGAGGCGTTCATATCGATCTTCGCCCGGACCACGTGCGCGCCCTCCTCGAACTCACCCGCTCGCATACGTTCAAACAGCTTCAGGTTTTCTTCAACGGAACGGTCCCGGTAGGGGCTCGCACGACCCGGCTCCGTCAGTGTCCCCCGGTATTCCTGAATCTGTTCCGGCGTCAGGCTGTCCACATACGCTTTCCCTCTTTTCATAAGCTTCACCGCGAACTCATACATCTGCTCAAAATAGTCAGATGCATAATAAAGACGATCTTCCCAGTCAAAACCAAGCCAGGAAACATCCTCCTTAATCGATGCCACATATTCAGGTGTCTCCTTGGCGGGGTCAGTATCGTCAAAGCGCAGATTGCATTGCGCATTCGGAAATTCCTCCGCAATGCCAAAATTCAGACAGATTGATTTGGCGTGCCCAATATGCAGATACCCGTTAGGCTCCGGGGGAAAACGCGTACGCACCCTGCCCCCATATTTACCGGCATTGACGTCCCGGGTAATCGTTTCCCTGATAAAATCAAGTCCAGAGACTTCTCCCGATTCGTAAGAGTTCTGTTCCGATCTCCCGGAAAAACCTTCCCGATTCTCGCTATCCGACATAACACGCGACCTCTTTTATATAAAATTATACTCAGCACCCGTTCACGTAAGACAGCCAAACATCCGACATTCATTCCGGCAACATTTCTCCGCTGCAAGTTCCCGTCGTTCCGGATAAACAATCCAGCAAAACAGACACTGCTGAACCCCCGGCCTTTTCTGTAAGGAAACTCAGAGGACCACATCGTTCGGCACACTTACAGTTCGCCTGAACCAAATACCGCCATACTTTAGCCCTTGCCCATCGAAAACGCTAAGATTCGTGATAGACAAACAGTTTTTCTATTTACGTTTTACGGCGTTCGTCTTCTCTGAAGAGCTTACCTTCTATATTAAGCACAAAACAAAAATTCGTCTGCTCGGCTGAATCAATACAAAAACAGAAACAGAGAAGGAGCCAATTGTGCAGGATCTTATCCGTCAAATGCTCGAACAACTTGGGGAAGACCCTTCGCGGGAAGGCCTTAAGAACACCCCGGAACGGACCAAACAAAGCTTGAAATTCCTTACTTCGGGCTATCATCAGGACCCGGAGCGCATTCTCCAGGACGCGGTTTTCAGTGAGGAATGCAACCACATGATCATTGCCCGGGATATTGAAATCTACAGCCTGTGCGAACATCACATGCTCCCGTTTTTCGGCGTATGTCACATAGGATACATCCCGCGCGGTAAAGTATTCGGCGTGAGCAAGCTTGCTCGGCTCGTGGACTGTTATGCGCGCCGCCTGCAACTCCAGGAACGGCTGACGCAACAGATCGCGCACATGGTTCAGAGGGGCGTTGACGCCCAAGGGGTAGGCGTAATCATAAGAGCGAAGCACCTCTGTATGATGATGCGGGGGGTGGAGAAACAGGGCTCCGAGATGGTTACGTCTGAAATGCTCGGCACGTTTCAGAACTACGGGGCCACACGAAGTGAATTTTTGACCTTGACCAACCACGGATCGGAATAAACTGAAATTACCGGACAAATATTTTATAGTGTCCGAGGCTTTGATTTTATTTTTCGGCACATATGGTAACCAATTGGAAAGTGCTGCATAATCTCCGAAAGTCAACGATGCAGATAACATGGTATGCAGCAATGAATACCGCAACTCGGGAAGTATGTAACAGGTACAGACAAGGGCGGATTTAAAAAATTTTATTTTATCACTGATCTTTTACAAAACATTAAGGCAGAGACAACGCTGA
>CAJXKU010000053.1 GCA_913055945.1 uncultured Lentisphaerota bacterium
GGTTAACCAGAACAGGGCAGGTCACGCTGTACGGGCTTCTCTCCGGGATGAACACGGCGAGATTTCTGTCGCGGAAGTACGCGTTGATGCTGATTTCTCCCCCATGTTGACCCTGTCTGTGCCTGAAGAGCGATGTCGTCTCTGGCAGCCTTCTGAGCCTTTCCTCTACGACATCGATCTGGAATTGCTCGACGAAGAGCGTAACGTGGTGGACGCTGCGGGGAGTTACGCAGGGTTGCGCAGTGTAACAGTTGACGGCAAGTCTGTGTTGATTAATGGAGAACGCTTATTCCAGCGCCTGGTCCTGGACCAGGGGTATTATCCGGACGGCATAATGACGGCTCCGTCTGACGAAGCGTTACGGCGAGACATTGAACTGGCCTTTGAGGCTGGGTTCAACGGTGCACGCCTGCATCAGAAAGTTTTTGAAGAGCGTTTCCTTTATCACGCCGATCGGTTGGGGTACCTTGTCTGGGATGAATTCGGTGACTGGTTCGGAAATGGGGTCCAGCGCAGATCCAGGCAGGGCGATTTCACTTCTTTTGTAACGCAGTGGCTTGAAGTGGTCAACAGGGACTACTCCCACCCCTGCATCATAGGCTGGTGTCCGCTTAATGAGACGCAGGGCAGAATCCAGGATGATATCACCCTGCTGGACGATCTGACCCTCGGTATGTTCCTGGCGACGAAGGCGCAGGATCAGTCAAGGCCTGTGCTGGATACCTCAGGTTACTCTCACCGGATTTCAATGGCGGATGTCTACGATTCGCACGATTACCTTCAGGACGCTGAAGAACTGCGTCAGCGCCATGCGGGGTTGAGTCAGGGCGCTCCGTTTGTGAACGAAAACCCTCATGTCGAATCAGTCCCTTACCGCGGACAGCCGTATTTTATCAGTGAATTCGGCGGCATCGGGTGGAATCCTGAAGCCGGGGCAGAGGAAGCGTCCTGGGGCTACGGGGAGAGGCCGAACTCCGAGGAAGAATTCTATCAGCGCTTTGAGGAATTGTGCAGCACCTTATTGGATCATCCCGATATGTTTGCATATTGCTATACCCAGCTGACGGATGTCTTCCAGGAACAGAACGGTATTTATAAGTTCGACCGCGGCAGAAAATTCGACACAGAGCGTTTACGCAAAGTCCAGAACCGTCAGGCTCGCTTTGAGGATACCTGACTGCTCGTTCCTGAGGGGAACTTCTGCTCAGCAACGGAATCCGGCAAGAACACTTGGGCCACGGTGAGCAATTCATTGGGCGTGTCGTTAGCGCCCATGGTGTCTTGGTCATGCTCCACGCAGTGGCTGCACGGGGATCGTACTCGTGGTTGTAATCGCCGTCGTCCTCGAAGGTTTTCTGAGATAATACACCCAATGATTAAGACTGTGATCAGGATTGCGATCAGGATCAGGGATGTAGTAGAGTTCAGTTGACATATGTTTTCTGGCGGTATATGTTTACAAAGAAAGGAGATTAAATACAAGTTACGATTGTTTCAGTGTATACAGGCATGCTGCAGCAGGATCCTGAACCACTTTTAAAAGACGTAAAGATGACAACACCGTACTGCGGGAAAAGAGGAGCTTTCGCCCCTTTCATTTCAAACAACGAAACAATTGTACAAAATGGAGAAAGCCTATGCGGCCCCCAACACTCTCCCGCGGCGTCAGCGCAAAGTCAAGCTTTACGCTTATAGAACTACTGGTTGTCATCGCCATTATAGCAATTTTAGCCAGCCTGTTGCTGCCGGCGCTAAAACAGGCGCGGCAACGGGCCATAACCACAAGTTGTTTGAGCAATATCAAGCAAACAGCGTTCAATATGCAGATGTATGCGGATGATTACAATGGCTGGTTTGCCAGCAGCTGGGAGGGAAAATGGACCGTTCCGATGATCGATGCAGGTTTTAATGAAAGCACACAGACTTATCTCTGTCCCGGTTGGCCGCCTGAAGAATACAGTTGGGACAAACTTTCTTACGGCGTGAAACTATTCGATAACGATGAGTATGGAAACGGGAACCCAATCGAACAGGGTGTCTATAAGGGCGGGTCCAACCACGAGCAAGCGTGGTTTCTGCCCAAAATCAAAAGGCCTGCGAAATTTGACGCATTTATGGATTCCTACAAAAGCGGTGGCACTGCTGCAGGGAACCAATTCTGGACATATAGAACAACTGTAGCCTGGGGCTTCGCGGTACACGCTCGACACTTGAAACAAGCGAACGCAGCATTCGCGGACGCACATGCAGAAACTGTATCAACAGGCCGCTTTCCCTCTTTCGCCGTGTTGCCGATCGTTGACTACTACGACCGTCAATGTGTCTTACACTGAGATTTCTCGTGAAGTACAAAATCTCTCCAAAAGCTTACAGCTATACAGAATTGCGCTTGAGAACCCTCCATGAAAAGACAGTTACGGTGTAAGAAAGCCGGACGAATTCAATACCGGAAAAATGGGAATGGGCGCAGAGGCCACAATTGTCGCACACCACAATCAAGTCGAACCCGGTTCGTGCAAAGGTTCGCGACACCGTACCAAAATCCCGATGTTTCTAAAGAGAATCGGGACAGTTCACCAAGAGCCTTCGGCTCAAACGTGTTGAAAACAACGCATATTTATCAGGAGGTTCGTTTGTTATTGGGTATTATGTTATTGGGGGCAGGGATATGTAAAAACCCTAGATCAGCAATGATTCCAGTAAAGGAGGTGTTCTGATGGCAGTCCGTTTATGTGCTCCCAGTACCAGCGAGAAGCGAGAATTCGGGAAGGTCTTCTGCGCGTTCGTCATTGGTTGTACCGCCCTGTTCTTGTCCACTTCTCACACGATCGGCGCCGAAGCCGGAAAAATTGTCATAAAATCACCGATTATGCTCAATAAGAGGTTAATGAGCGAACTGCTCAAACCCTTTAAAGCGCAAAATCCCAACTTGAACGTTCAGGTAGATCGCGGCCGACGGGTCGAGCGGGTGTGGAGTGTGGCAACCAACCAATTGGCTGGAGGCAGGAGTGACGTGCTGCTCACCTCACGTCTTGACTGGAAACACCGGGCTGATGCAGCGGATAAAGAAAATCTCAGATACGTCCCCATGGCCAAACAACTGGTTCACCGTATCGGAAAAGTCGTCGGCGGCGTGGAATACGGCGCGCTCGTGCCGCGCAAAAATCCTTCCCGGGAAGCGGAGGCCTTCCTCAGGTATATTCAATCCGAAACAGCACAGAATATCCTCAAGCAAAGCGACTCTTACCACTTTGTGCCGCTCGAGACCCAACTCAAAGACTTTGAACCGCCTGAATGGTACAATCCCGCCCCGTGGGAGACCCCAAAGCCCGAGATGTGGCACGGCCTGTGTCACGTGGGTCAGAAATTTTATCACACCATCGTGCTCGCGGAGATTAAGAAACTCTGGATGCAGGGCTACAACGAAGTCCAGGGAATGTTCATCCGGACCGAACCTATATTCGAGTTTTGTCGAAAGCGCGGCATCCGGGTAGCCACGGTGCCCGCCCTGCTCACGCAAAGAGATCCGGACTGGAAAGAAAAACGAAAGCAGAAACCGGAAAATCCTGTGGCCCATTATATAAAGCGTGTCCGTAAGTCGCTTCAATATCCATCAATCGGCGGTACATATTTCCATAACGAAGATCACCTCGGCCGGAACCTGGCCCGCCGGCTTCTGAAAGCTCAGCACCATATTAACACGGACACGGAAGATAAACTCAACAAGAAACGTATTCAGGAGTACAAAGTACTGAACAAACAGTTCCCGGAGTGGCTTCGAGCCGAACACGGCAGTCTCAAGAAACTGAATCAACGCTGGGATACTTCTTATAACTCCTGGGACGAGATAGACATACCGGAGCCGCCTTTGGCGTGGATAAAAAACACAGCTTTAGCGTCGGAGGCCGGTCTTTCGCTTGGCGGCGGGTACGGCGGTGACCACACCGACAGACTGATTGGCCGCCTTTTCCATGATGCCATCCGTTTCAACGCCTTGTCGAAGTTTCCAAAGATACTGGATTATTGGCGATTTACGCGTCAGGTGTGGTCCCGGAAGTACAAAGCACTGGCCGGGAAGCACTTCATTGAAAAAGATTTCGAGAATCACGCCCAAAAGCTGCGACCTATTCAGGAAAAAGGTTTCCTGTGGGGTACGAAGTCGCGTCCCAATCCATACGTTTTCCGCGAAGTCAGGGAATTCAACACGGCCACTTACGACCATCCGGGCTGTAAAGTACCCCCTTACTTCAGCCAAGTCCCTGTGGATACGTTACAAACCGCCTTGGGGTGGCCGGTCTGGAACAGTGAACACCACTTGTATAACCACGGAGCCTCCACGCCCCAGCGGGTGAGGTACCATTTGCTGCAGACGTATCTGATGGGACAGTTCAAGAGCTCTTCCTACAACAGGTGGCGAACCAGCGCTGCTAAGCGGCGACCGCGTCAGAAGGCGGCTATCAGAGCACGCACACAGATCCGAAGGAACGAAGAGGTTTTTCGGGCTTTTCTCCGAGCCCGGGCAGACGCGGATATCGCTGTACTGATCAACGAAGGGAACCGTGGCTACAACACCCTTCCGGAAGAAGCGGAACGCCCGGAATTCGGGGGATCCGTCAAAGCCTACGGATACGTCGGTGCGTTAGGCAGACAATGGAAATATGTGCTCAACCGTGATATCTCGCCGGAACACTGTACCGATACGCTGATCATTGATGCACCGTGGCTTCAGGCGGAAACAGTTAAAAAGATCAACAACCTCCCGGCAGATCGTCAAGTTATTGTCGTGGACAGCATTCCGGACAAAAACGAGTACGGTGAATCGCTACCGCGGGGATTACTGCGCAAACTGCGGCAACGGGCAGAAGTGATCAAAAAGTGGGAGAAACTGCAAGAGGTAATTAAACCGGCTCAGAAACTCTCGGGGCCATACACCGAAGTGTGGAAAGCCGGTTTTTTCTGGTGGAGTCCGTTTGTAGCCGGAGGGCGCTATTCCTACACGATGCCGGTTCCGAAATTGGAAGTGCGAAAGGTACAGCACGAGGGCAATTTATATGTTTCTGTGACCAACCATTCAATTGATCGTGAAGTTACAGCTGCTATCCCCTACGCGGCCGGGAATACCGTCCGTGAACTTACATCGGAAACCTCCGAACCTTACACGTACGGACCAAGCGAGACAACAACTTTCCCGACGCAATCAGTGAATATTTACGAAATTAAAAACGGCAGATAAGGCATTCATTTTACATTTGAGCTTTACGGAGAAACAGAAAATACCGGTAAGCTAGAGTAAAAAGGAGATGGTTATGGAATCCCGGCTGGTTTTGGCAACTGTAAGTTGGCTTCTGATCTTCGGGCCCATGGCAGTAGCAGAGCAACCTTTCGAATCGGGCAAGGCTGCGCGAGCACAACTCCAGGAACGGCCTATGCAGACAATGTGTAGGTTGCAGGAAACACCGCTGCAGATTCGAAAAGAACTGGTCCCCGAGTTGGTGAAACTCTTTACTGATAAAGAGGAGGTAGGCCTCGTCCGCGAACGGGCTGCACACGTGCTTAAGCGGATAGCCCGAGAAGCCCCGCAAACCGTTGTTCCCCCTTCTGTGAAAAGACTGAAAGAAGCGCGCCGCGAAAGAGATACTGTACTGCAGAGCCGTTTAATGAGTGTGATCGGAGAAGCCGGAAAACCAGCTGAAAAAGCAATGCCCGAATTGGTCAAGGCGTTGAAGAGCGATAACGATACAATAAACTATTCCGCTCTTCTTGTTTTACAGGACATCGGCACAGCGAGTGCAACAGCCGCTCAAGAAATTACCGATCTATCCGTACAAGGTGAGTCGCTCATTCGTGACACCGCCCTGGAGACGCTCAATGCAGTTATACAGGGCAAGCAGTTGGCAAAGGCAATGAAACCGGCTCTGAGAAGCGAACATCAGCAAAGCCGTTTGATGGCTATTGATATTGTTAAGGGAGTGGGTCCAGCCGCGAAACCCACAGTTCCGCTTTTAATAAAACTTCTGCAGAAAGATAACCTCGATGTGTCTGTACGCGAACGTGCGGCGGAGGCGCTGGGAGCCGTGGGTTCCCCCAAGGCGCAACCAGCCCTGCTCGCTCTCCTGCAGAACAAGAAAACAGCTAAGCGCGTTAAAATGGCAGCCGCTTCGGCTCTTGCCGATATAGGAAAGCCCGCGCCGAAGGCATTGGATCCCCTCATGAAATTGGCGAAAAAAGCCAATCCCCAGCAGGCGAAAATGATTGACCAGGCCATTAAAAGCATCAAAAAAACCAACAGTCCCCCAGAGGTCGAAAACGTCAAGTTGACTTGCAGCGAGGGAGAATTGTTGGAGTTTAAACTGCCGATTTCTGATAAAGACGACATTACCGCGGGGATGAAGCTTCGTGTTCTTCAAAAACCGGAAGAAGGTCGGCTTACTCGCAAAACCTTTGATAGGTTTGTCTATCGGGCCCAATATGGGCACCCCGGTACTTATACCATCCAGTGGAAAGGTACCGATGGACAAGACGACAGTCCCATGGCAAAAGCAGTAATTCAGGTGAAAGCGGATAAACAGGCGCCGGAACTGGTGGAGGCGCGTGCATTCGAAGAGCCTACACAAGTCGAAGTGATATTCGATGAACCAGTTGAGACAACCTCGGCCCGGCATACGGACAACTACGCCATAAGCGGGGCGAAAGTGAAGAAAGCTGTGATGGGAAGTCGGGGAGAAAGTGTGACGTTGCACACCAGCGAGCTGGCCAGTCATAAGTCCTATAAATTGAAAGCGAGCGGCATAGCGGATCGAGCGAAAGCGCGGAATGTGCTCAAAAGGGCTGCCGCTGAATTCGAATATGGGAAACAAGTCTTTGAAAACTTCGAAAGATATGCTCATGGAACGACTCCGGATAAAATTACAGGGTGGCGCGGAGGCAGAGACTGTGTAGAATGCTATGTGAATGCGAAAAAGTTTTCCGGTAAGGAGGCTGGAAACGTTTTCTACGCCGATGCGCACGCCGGGGATGACTGGCAGGATGTGCTGGTTCGGGACTTCAATCCGCCCCTCCAGGGACGTTATCAGTTCGAATTCCGATTTTGGGAGCCAAAAAGTAACCACGACGGCAACTTGTGGGTCCGTAGCGCTGACGGGCGCCCTCTAATTGGCGTCGGCACGGAGAACCCTCAGTGGGAAGTAACCATCGCCGGCGAAGGTGAAGTTGTTGGTGATGGCGAATTTGCTGACTATAGACATTGGATACATGTGACGTTACAAGTGGACACTGAGAAAGATCGAGCGCGAGCGATTTTTGAAGACACCCGGGATGACGAAAAAAGAACCTACGGATGGTTCGATATACCCGAAAGCGAGGGCATCGGCTCCATGGGGGTAGGTCCCGACGCGGAGTGGTACGTGGATGACATTCGAATAATGGATATAAAGGCGCCGGAAGTTGTACGAGCCTATGCTGTAAAGGGCCCCACAAAGGTGGAAGTGATCTTCGATGAACCAGTTGAAGCAAGATCAGCCCGGCATACGGACAACTACGCCATAAGCGGGGCGAAAGTGAAGAAAGCTGTACTGGGAAGCGACGGAGAAAGTGTCACACTGCACACCAGCGAGCTGGCCAGCCATACGTCCTATAAACTGGCAGTCAACGGCATAGCAGATCGATCTAAAGCACGGAATGTCCTCAAGAAGGATACCGTTGAGTTCGAATACGGTAAGTTGGTCCAAGATTTCGAAAATTATGACCATGGAACTAAGCCGGAGGAAATCCGAGGTTGGCGGGCAGGGGAAGACTGTGGAGAATGCTATGTGAACGCGGAAAAGTTCGCCGAGGAAGATGCTGGCAACGTCTTCTACGCCGATGCAGACCAAGCGGGGGATGATTGGCAGGATGTCCTTGTTCGGGACTTCAATCCGCCCCTCCAGGGACGGTATCAGTTCGAATTCAAATATTGGGAACAAAGGCCATCGAACCACGATGGCAACTTGTGGGTCCGTAGCGCTGACGGGCGCCCTTTAATTGGTATTGGCACGGAGAACCCGCAGTGGGAAGTCGTTATCGCCGGTAAGGGTGAAGTTGTTAACGACAGTGAACTGGCGAACTACAGACATTGGACTCATGCGACATTGCAAGTGGACACCAGGCAGGATCGAGCCCGAGCCATTTTTGTAGATCTCCAGGATGACGAGAAAAGAAGCTATGGCTGGTTTGATATACCCGAAAGCGAAGGCATCGGCTCTATGGGGGTGGGGCCGGATGCGGAGTGGTACGTGGACGATATACGTATCCAGCAATGGCCACAGAACTGAGGGGGGCTATTCACTGACCTGAAAGCGTGATGGCGTGAATGCGTAATGCTTGTAATTTTCCGGTAGTTCGGCTTTGATGGCGAAAAATGCTTCTTCTCGCTTATGGGGTTATGTTGTGTGAAACATCAATCTATTTGCGAAAAGAGTTCGAAAAAAGAGCTCCAAAGTTCAGCGCATTTGGTCTGTAGCGTTGCGACAAAATGACCTCTGTCTATGGAATAAATAAGGCTCCGGGGGCTTAACCACAAACCAAGGCCGGAGGTCTTAAAGATATATCTCACATAACACGGAGAAGGGCACGCCGCGGTCGCTTAAAGGAAATATTGATCTTGTCGATGAGCTGAATCTGCCGTACCAGATCCCTACTGGTGTGCTGTATTTCAATCGGGAGCTGTGGAATTCGGCGTATTGATTGGACGTTCTGTACACACCGTGTTATAATCGCACCTAGTCCGCAAAAAACTTTCTTATCAGCCGGACGTATTTTTGAAAGGATCAATGGCAGGTGCATTATGATAAAACCGGAAGATACGAGGATTGAAGAGCTCGGTTCGCCGAAACATGTCTCTCCGCTCGAGTTATCGACTGTTTATGGCGACAGCATAGGCAATTTTACGCCGTTGGAAGCCCGTATTCGCTACGATATAGATCTCGGGACAGGGGCGGCGGAGGACTGCGAGGAGGTGTTTTTCGAGAAAGCCGGCGCGCGCGAAAAAATTTTTTACAACCCCGCGGATGTCTCTGCCGGCATAGTGACTTGCGGGGGGCTTTGTCCGGGGCTGAACAATGTTATCCGGTCGCTTGTCAACCAGCTGGCCGCCTACGGCGTCAAGCGTATTCTCGGCATACGTGACGGATACAAGGGCCTGAATCCGGCAATGAACCGTCCTCCGATCGAGTTGACCAGGGATATGGTGGATCATATACACTTCGCAGGCGGAACCATGCTGGGGTCTTCTCGCGGTCCCCAGGATGCGGCCGTTATAGTGGACTTCCTGGTAGAGAACGGCATCGACATGATATTCTGTATCGGGGGGGACGGAACACAGCGCGGTTGCCATAATATCGCGGCCGAGTGCAGTCGGCGCGGCCTGCCGATAGCGGCGGTCGGGATACCCAAGACGATTGACAACGACATATTCTGCATAGCGCGTTCATTCGGGTATGCCACGGCCCTGGAAGAAGTCCGTCGGGTTCTCGATTGCGCCCATACGGAGGCCAAATGTGCCGTCAACGGCATCGGGGTGGTCAAGGTGATGGGGCGCGAATCGGGCCACATCGCCGCCGGCGCCACCGTGGCCAGCCAGGAGGTGAACTTCGCCCTGATTCCCGAAGTACCCTTCAAAATGGAAGGCTCAGGCGGGGTGTTGGAATTGCTCCGGAAACGGATGGAAAAGCGCAATCACGCGGTTGTCATTGTGGCAGAAGGTGCCGGGCAGGACTTAATGGAGGGGCACAGCGACGGTGTCGACAGCTCCGGGAACAAACGTCTTAAAGATATCGGGGTCTTCGTAACTGACAGTATAAAGGATTTTTTCGGGCGCGAAGAAATCGAAGTGAATGTCAAGTACTTTGACCCCAGCTATATCATCCGGAGCGTCCCGGCAAACTGCACCGATGCGTTGCTTTGCGACAGTCTGGCTCGCAATGCGGTTCACGCGGCGATGGCCGGCAAGACCGACTGCCTGGTCGGCATGCTGCACGACCAATACATCCATGTGCCACTGCCGTTGGCCACGCGCGAGCGTAAACTCATAGATCCGGAAGATGATCTCTGGGTTCGTGTGCACGAATCAACCGGCCAGCCGCTGAAATTTCAGGTCTGATGACATGAGCGCGGGATTCGGAAACGCTTAGACTGGTCGCATTCCGGTGGTACATGAATCCGGCATCCAAAAACGGGGTCTGTTTATTCCCCCGGAGAACGGTTGCATTGTCGAGAAACGCTGGGGGTTATCAGCTATGAGGCTATCCTGACCAGCATCTTTCCGGTTTTCTCTCCGGTGAATAGTCGGATGAAAGCGGCCGGTGCCTGCTCTATACCTTCGACGACTGTCTCCTGCCAAGTGATCTGATTCTGCGAGATCCAGGAATTCATCTCGGCACTGAATTGAGGGTGCAGATCCATGTGGTCATGGACGATGAACCCCTGCATGCGCAGGCGCTTGACGATGGCAAGCATGAGATTGGCAGGCGCTCGCGGCGGGCGGCGTGCGTTGTACTGGGATATCATGCCGCACAGCACGAGCCGACCATAGGTGTTCATGTTTTGAATCGCTGCCTCCAGGGTGCGTCCGCCCACGTTGTCGAAATACAGGTCCACGCCTTCAGGACATTCCCTGTTCAGAGCGTCTACAAGACGTTGCTCGTTGTTGTAATTGATAGCGGCGTTAACGCCTGCGTCCTCTCTGAGCCAGCGGGCCTTTTCGTCGCTGCTGGTGCTTGCCGCAACACGACAGCCTTTGAGGCGGGCGATCTGGCACGCTGCAGAGCCAACGGCCCCTGCACCCGCGGAGACGAACACGGTTTCTTCTCCGGTTAATTGACCGATGTGAAAGAGTCCGGTATAAGCCGTAAACCCTGTCGTGCCAAGGATGCCCAGAAAGGCCTGAAGGGGAACGCCTTCTGCGGGCTGTATGCGTTCCACTTGCTCCGGGGAAGTGACAAAAGCTTCGCGCCAGCCCTTGCCGCCGGCCACGTACTCTCCTTCCTTTATATGTTCACTGCGGGACATTTCCACGTATCCGACACAGGGGCCATCCAGCGGTGCATCCAGTGTGTAAGGCGGTACGTATGTCTCCTGTCCGGTCATTCGTGCCCGCATATAGGGATCAAGCGAGAAATACTGATTGCGCACCAGAAGCTCACCCGCTTGCGGCTCGGGCAGGGGGGCGTCGACCGTGGCGAAATCGGATTCCTGCGGTGTACCCTCAGGATAGGTTTTGAGATGGATTTCCCGATTCTGTATCTTACCCATGCTACCACCCTTTCTTAGCGAGATTCATCGTGACATTGGCAAATAGTTCACCCGGCTATGCGATAAATTCTCCCGTCTGCACTTTTTCGCGGGCAGTTGATTGTTCCGACACAGCATAAGTATATCACATGTTCCGTGAGAGGCAAAAAGGGAAAAAGCCTGCCTCCTTATTCTCAGTAAGCATTAAGCTGGCCTGCCGGGAACGCCGAGCCCCAGCTCGGCTGAGGCCGGCACAGGCCTCCCTGCCTGTGTCTGGATGTACGGCACAACCATGAAATTCTCGATCTGAATTTTCGCGCGGCGATGGGACTATAGGACTACGGTGAAGGCTTCACTGACGAATCGACGCACCGGAACACTGCTACACCGATACACCGATACACCGATACACCGATACACCGATACACTGATACACTGATACACTGATACACTGATACACTGATACACTGATACACTGATACACTGATACACTGGTACACTGGTACACTGGTACACTGGTACACTGCTACATCGTCCGGTGCGGACCGCAAAGCGGTCCAGGCGGGTAGCCACGGGGGGGTGACCCCGTGGGATCGGGGATGCCCCCACACATACGCGCCCCAAAGCGGGCGCGGCTACACAATCTCATACTTTCGCAATACCCCGGATTTTTAGAAATCTCCAGACGTGCTAATCAACGTTCAAGGGCACAACACTCTCGTCACTTTCCAAGTAACCGATCCTTACCGCCTTAGCTCGTAAGGTATGTTTGCCTTTGGACAGACGGATAGGAGAAGTGTAAAGTTGCCAATGCGGGGTGTCGCCGGCGTCGAAAGTGTAGGCAATAGAAGCGCCCTGTGTTGCACAATAAAGTTGAATCATGAGCGGCGCTTGGTAAGTGCCGCCTTCGGGAGCTGGCTCCGTGCCCGGCGAATCTGACGTGATAGGCAGGATGAGGGGCGCCGCAGTGGTCGGGCGGTTCCCTTGAGGATACCATTGCCGAACCATTTCCGACTCCGGGATGTTCCCGAGATCAGCGACTTCTTTACGCCATTGGTCAAGCGTGGTCCGGAACCGTTCCAATACCGCGTGATAATCAGAGAGTCCGGCCAAGTTTTCTATTTCGTGGGGGTCGTTCTGTATATCGTACAATTCTTCCACCGGTCGGTTGGATTGCATGAGTAATTTTTCCGGCCCTTGTAATCTGTCTTCCAGATGTAACCGCCAGATTTCTTGCATAATCGGATGTTTATTACGGGAAGGAATCCATAGGGCGTAAGGCAGCTCCGGGCGATAATTACGAATGTATTTAAAGCGCTTATCTCGAACAGCCCGAACCATGTCGTAGGATTCATCGTAGCGGTCACGCGTCATGAATACGTAGTCCCGGGCAGGCGCCTCTTGCGGCCCCAGGAATGCTCTTCCCTGCAGGTGG
This sequence comes from uncultured Lentisphaerota bacterium, assembly GCA_913055945.1. Classification (GTDB taxonomy): domain Bacteria; phylum Verrucomicrobiota; class Lentisphaeria; order Oligosphaerales; family CAJXKU01; genus CAJXKU01. Next base: position 12,701 of record CAJXKU010000053.1, read on the forward strand.
TAGGGGATGTCAATACCGGCAATAGAAAGCAAGGTCGGCGCCAGATCCACTGTGCTCAACAGCCTGTCACTCACGGTATCGGGGGTGATGTTGTTCGGCCACCGGACGATCATAGGCACATGAGTACCGGAGTCATACGGCCAGCGTTTACCCCGCGGTAGCGGCCCGTGGTCACTCCAGTGGAATACAACAGTATTTTCAGCGAGCCCGTCTTCTTCCAATTGTTGCAGAAGTTCGCCCAGCCGGGCATCGTTGTACTCGATACTGGCGTACATGCGTGCCATAGAATCCCGAACTTTCGGGGTGTCCGGGAAATACGGCGGCAACGGTATATCTTCTGTTTTTCCCGAAAATTCGGCAGGTTGGCCTTCAAACATGCCGCTCTCGTGCGTAGCGAGCAGATTGAACACTGCGAAGAAAGGTTGATCCGGGTCAGGTCGATTGCGCCAGTGCGCATTCTCGTGATTCTCGTCCCACGCAGTTACGGGTGGGTCGAATTGGTAATCGGTTTTAGCATTATTGGTACAGTAGTATCCAGCTGCGCGGAGGTATTCGGACACGCATTTGACGTAAGGTGGAGGAACTGCTGAATACGGGGTGGGTAAATCGGGAGTAACTTCGTTCAGGTGTGTCGTGCGCATGTGATGCGTCCCGATGGAGACAGGATGCATGCCGGTTATGACGGCGGATCGGGCGGGTGCACAAACACCTGCCGTAGCAAACGTGTTAGGCCAACGACACCCTTGCTGAGCGAGGCGATCCAGGTTTGGTGTATGTACGACGGGGTCACCGTAGCAGCCGTAAAACGGATTTACGTCTTCAAAGGACACCCACAGGATATTCGGAGGATTTTCAGAAGACATGAACCTCTTTTCTTTTCTTCTCCTCTCTATGTTCCTTCGCGCGAAACCAGGCAGCAACTGTACGTATGTTATGCTACCCGTCGGTCCAGAACATAATACCGAGTGCCGTACTCAGCTGATTTCACTTAATAACTCGTTGCGAAATGTATAAATAATATATTGTACAGTTGCTGATGGGCCAGAACGATAAGCTTTGAGCCGGCCGTTTATAAAAGGACGTAACAAAGGGAGGAGCAGGGTCTAATGAGAAGGACACGGAAGAAAAAGATTCTGATTGCTGTCGGTATCCTCGCGGGGGTGGTCGTGCTTGGAGCTGTTGTTTTTAAACTGAGCCTGAATACGATTACCGAGATTGGTGTTCGAAAAGGTGGAAGTGCCGTTCTTGGCGTGCCGGTAAGACTCGAGGATGCCGACGTTTCGCTCGGAGGTTCCGTGGAACTGTACGGACTTGAGCTGGGCAGTCCAGAGGGGTATGATGCTGCTCAAATGTTTGAAGTGGATCATGTACACGCGGAGGTCGAGCTCACTTCGCTCATAAGTGACGAAATTGTCGTGCAGAACGTACTCATCGACGGTCCGGGGATGATCTTCGAGTTCGCCGGGGGCAAAACGAACTGGGCTGTCCTGATGGAACAGCTTCAGTCGGAAGCCGAGGAGCAACCGGAGCAACCCCCGGAAACGGGTGCAACCGGAAAGAACATGCGTATTGACCACGTTATGGTCAAGAACGGGGACGTCAGTTTAGTCGGTATTCCGGGGGTCAATAAAAGCACATTGCCCTTGCCGAAAGTGGAATTGCACGACATTGGCAAGGGGGAAGAATCGAAAAGTGTGCGTGAGACAATGCTGACCCTGGTAGGAAATCTCTATAAAAATGTTTTGACGGTCCTTGATGGCGTCCTGCCGGCGGAAAAGGTGAAGAAGCTCGTCGAGAATACCCGGGGTGTGACAAAGAAGGCGTTCGAGGACATTGGCGGGACCGGCAAGGAGGCAGCTGATAGTGTAAAAAAGAGTTTCGGCGATAGTGTGGGCGGTGCAGCTGAAAAAGGAAAAGAAGCGTTAAAAGGCCTGTTCGGCGGGGATGATAAGGATGAAGAAAAAGATAAAAAGTAGGGGAAAGCTTAAACGGCCTCTTCGCCGGAAGATGCGGTGAATATTTCTGCCGAACTGTTACATCCTGTTGGATGGATGTGTCAACTCGGCGCGGAGGCGCTGAGAAAACGGGGACGGCGTGATGTGTTGACGAACTGCGGATTTATCCTTGTCTATACTACGGGACTACGGGACTACAGGTCCACGGGCGGCGCCGTGGAGTACTGCGATCTTCAATTACCACACTATGGCGATCATTTTGCCAGATCAAGCGCAGTGGCTGCGTGAGTTCTGACGGAACAATGGTTATCTGACCGTGTCTCAAAAAAATAGCTAAGTGAATCATCCGATTGAATTTCCTGATTGAAAAGAGAAACTTGTCGTCATGTGGAAGACGGGGCGCAACAGCCAAAATACTAAAGAATGCCTGTTGGAGGCAGCATGTCACCTGTTTGCTGAGAAAGGGTTCAGTGCCACCACAAACAGGGATATCTGTAGCCGCGCAGGGGCGAACATAGCTGCAATTAATTATCACTTCGGGAGTAAAGAAAAACTATACGCGGAAGCGTGGCGCAAAGCATTCCATAACTCACTGGAGAAACATCCGCCTGATGGCGGCGTTCCGCCGGATGCCCCTGCTGAAGAACGCCTCCATGGCCGAATCCAAGCCATGATTCACAAATTTGCAGATAAGGAGAATCCGGCTTTTCAGATAGCCCATAAAGAAATGGCCGTGCCCACCAGTTTGCTGAAAGAAGTCAAAGTTGAGTGCATCGGGCCGCTGCAGGAAGAAATGAACAACGTCCTGCGCGAACTGCTGGGACCGGAAGTTCCTGAACAGCAGGTTCATTTCTGTCAAGCGAGCATCGAATCCCAATGTTTCAGGATTCTACGACATACGCGCACATCAGGTTCTATTCAGCCTGAAACCGTTTCCGCTTCCAGTAAAGATATAGAAGACGATATCGCTGGTTACGCAGATCACGTTTTTCGCTTTTCGCTGGCAGGCATCAAAGCGGTACGATCAAGCATAGAGAATGACACTGATTATTAAGGACCGGGAGACGCATGAGGCACTACCCCCA